>CACZNW010000190.1 GCA_902782595.1 uncultured Methanobrevibacter sp.
AGAGGATGGTTTTCACACATCGGGTCCTTGATAATGTTTCTTTTCATATGGTAGTTTAAAAAGTAAAGCATCCAGTCATTTGAAAGTTCCCTGAGGGATGCGTCATCCAGTCTTTCATAAGGTGTAAAGAAGTCCATCTGGTTTCCGCCAACGGCAAAAGCCATATCCTTTGTTTCAACCAGCATGAAAAAGTCATTTCGGATATTGTGAATGCTGAAATCTTCGATGCCTGTAACCGTTTTTTCATTTTTGTAATTGTAAAAGAAAGTGTTCAGGTATTCAAAATCAATGAATTTTACTTCCTTAACCTTAAAATTAACTTCCTCACTTAACAGTTGTTTTTTATAATCATATTTTGACAAAAAATCAATGTCCCAGATGTTATTGTAAAACACCGTGAAAAATGATTCTTCAGCGAAGCGGGCGGTGAGATACATCTGTTCGTTGTTTTTAGGTTTTCCAAGCTCAACATCAGCAAAATCAATGTAGATTGAATCCTGAGCTATTTCAATTGACACCCATTTGCCTGAGTTGATTATTACGTCACGGATTAGTTTTAAAGATCTTGTATTCATTTCAGCACCTGTTTAGTATAAACCTCATAGGCTCCTTCCATTTCATATTCCTTTTTATCGTCGTATGATTTATCCCATGTGAACGGATTAATTTCTATCTGGTTGTTAACTGTCCCCTCCCATTTGACCGGGAGATTTTCTGCTTTCAAATATTCAACGACTGTTTTACCGATATCCAGAGCCCTGTTTTCATCATTTTCAAAGTCTCCGAATGTGATTTTCAGCTTACCGTCAAAGATTGCATATTCCACATCCTCAAAGGTGTAAAAGCAAAAACCCCTTGCTTTGAATTTGTTGTTTGCAAGATGGACATATAATTCAAACGCATCACTGACTCCTTCCCGGATATCATAACCGCAGTTATGAACAGCCACAATGCCTTCTCGGGAAAGATTTGTAAATGCATTTTCAAGTTTAAAAAAATTATCATTGGATGAATCAGCAGGTGAAATTTCAAAACCGGAAAAGTCGATTTCCTCGTCAATAAACTGGTCTTCGAGAATTTCTGTGATTTCATCCGCACTGAAAAATCCTGATTTAGTAAGCAGACCTGTCAGGTATTCTATTTCTTCGGCTAAATCAGAATCCATTTGCCTCACCTGTCATCATCACCGAATATTAAAAGACGGGTTACATTTCCCCTGTCGGTAAATCCCGCCATTACACGTGCTTCGCCGATTTTTGCAAGTGCAAAATCATCGTGGGGCTTGAAACCGTAGCCTTTGAGTTTGGTGTATGATTCGAATGCTATTTTTGGATAGATATTGAAATTCTTCTGGAATGTGTAGAATGTGTCCCTGAACTTTTTGGCGGAGTCGTTTTCCCGAATCAGGTCTGATTTGACAAGAACGAATATGTCCAGTCCTTCCTGTGAAACCGCATAATATGCGTCCATGCCCAGTATGCCTGTTGAGGCCATTGCAAGGGTATGGCAGTCATCATATGTTGCATTAAGAAGAGGGGTTGTGAATTCGGGAATTTCAAATTCCTCACCGACTGCCTTAATCTGTAAAGCGGACTCTATCAGATTTCGGGCAAATATTTCCTCATTGTCCCATGCCCATGACCACTGTCTGGTTTCCTGCATGAAAAATCCGAGAATCTGAACCGGCAATGTAATGTCTCCAAAGACCAGTGTGCCCTTTTCAATGTCAAGGTCCCCCTCAGCATCACCGATTAATTCAGAGAGGTTTTCCTGTTTATCCAGTGCCAGTGCACCGTATTTTGACAATACTGTTTTAAATGAATCTTCCTTTTCAATTGCAACTGGTTTTTCTATTTTTTTCAATTATAACACCTAAAATTCTAATTTTGAAATCCTGTCCATTGCTTCGATTGTATTTTCAAGTGTGTTGAATGCTGTGAGTCTTAAGTATCCTTCACCGCTTGGACCGAATCCTGAACCCGGAGTTCCGATGACATTTGCTTCATTTAAAAGCACGTCAAAGAAGTCCCATGAATCCATATTGTTCGGGGTTTTAACCCAGATATACGGAGAACTTACTCCACCATATACTTCAAGACCTATGTCGGTTAAGCTTTGGCGGATGATTTTAGCGTTTTGCATGTAGTAATCGATTACTTCCCTGATTTGTTTTTGACCTTCAGCGGAGTAGGTTGCTTCAGCGGCCTTTTGAACTGGGAAAGATGCTCCGTTGAATTTGGTTGTCTGTCTTCTGTTCCACAGCGGATTGATTTCAACTTCCCTGCCCTGACTGTCATATCCGATTAATTCCTTTGGAACGACTGTGTATGCGCATCGGGTTCCGGTAAATCCTGCGGTTTTTGAATAGCTTCTAAATTCAATTGCAACTTCCTTTGCACCTTCAATCTCATAGATACTGTGAGGAACATTGTCTTCAGTGATGAATGCCTCATAAGCAGAGTCGAATAATATAATTGCTTTGTTTTCCTTTGCATAGTCTACGAATACTTTGAGCTGGTCTTTGGTTAGTGTTGTACCTGTAGGATTGTTCGGATAGCACAAGTATATTATGTCAACGGGTTCAGCAGGCAGTTCCGGGATAAATCCGTTTTCGGCATTGCATTTGAGGTATGTCAAACCTTCATACATGCCGTCTTCGCCCATTTCACCTGTTCTTCCGGCCATTACATTAGTGTCAACGTATACTGTATAAACGGGATCGGTTACCGCAATCCTGTTGTCGATTCCAAAGATTTCCTGAATGTTACCTGTGTCACATTTTGCCCCGTCACTGATGAACACTTCGGATGTGTCAAGGGAAATGCCGTATTTTTCATAGTCATTTTTAATAATGGCTTCGGCTAAAAATTCATATCCCTGTTCGGGACCGTAACCCATGAATGTTTCACCGTCCGCCATTTGGTCAACCGCATCTCTGAACGCATCGACAACTGCCGGAACCAGGGGTTTGGTAACGTCCCCTATACCCATTTTAATCACATTTGCATCAGGGTTATTTTTTATAAATTCCTGTTCTCTTCTGGCCACCTCAACAAAAAGGTAACTGCTTTTTAATTTAAGATAATTTTCGTTAATTTTAACAACCATGATTAATCCTCATATAAAATTTATTAATCCAATTTATATTTTATCTTCGCATATTATATAAAGTAACTGATTGGTGAAACTGAAAGAATCCAAATCACCTGAAAATGCCATATACATTATAAAACTCCCCATTAAAACTACATTCAATTTAAAATGAATCTTATTGAAAAAACAATATTTAATAAATATATATTAACTGATTTGAACAACATGATAAACCCGATTGAAAAACAGATAAATTTAATCAAAAATAAACAATTTATAAAAATATTTAAATTGATGAAATATACATAAATAATAATATAAATTTTAAATAAGGGTTGGGAAAAAATATGAATTTAATAACTATTTTAATATGGATAACTATTGTAATAATAGGTGCAATCGCCATAATAGCTGTTAAACTACACTATAAAGGCGATGAACTGGAACATGAAGAAGGATCAATACTGCCGAATGCAGGAAGCATTGTAGGCTCAATATCAGGCGGAACAGAAAAATTACAAAACCACAACAATCCTCCAAAAACTGCACCTCGAAGTTTATCCCCCCAAAAACCCCAACAACAAAGTTTATTTAAAAATAATGCACCGCAAAAAAGTGACGACACATACATTGTCCACGAAGTTAAGGAAAACAACCTGAACAATTACGAATACGAATCTCAAAATCAAGTATTGATTAATTATGATAATTCTGTTGAAAAAACACAGGAACCAATTAAAGAAAGCCAGATGGATATTATGACTCAAAATAAAAATACCTCCAATGAAAATAAAAGTGAAGAACCAAGTGAATTAAAAGACTTGTTTACAATCGACGAACTGATTAAAGAATCCAAAAGAAAAGACAGTGAAAGGGAAAAGGAATCACAAAAAATACACCGTGAAGAAGACCCTGCTGAACTGGATGAACTTAAAGACAGCATTAAAAATAAAAATGAGGAACCTCTCATTGAAGAAGTTATCCTTGAAGATGAAAAAGAGGAGGAAGACAAAAAAGAAGAAACCATCAATGACCTGATTAACGAAACACCCCAAACTGAAACCCCATCTGAAGTATCACAAAATGATGCTGATGAAACCATAAGCGAAGAGGCAAGTGAAAGTGAAGAAGAAACAGAAATCATTACAGAAGATAACAACATTACTGAAGTCCTGCCGGATTCTCCAAAGGAGGAACCTATTTCCGAACCTGCACTTAAAACCCCAAGTAAAATTGATGAACCTGCACCTACAGTTGAAGACAAAAAAGAAGAGGGAATGGATCTTGATTACAGAAATGATATAAAAAGAGTCAAAAAGAAAATCAGAGGTTCAAAACTTTATCAGGAAGTTAAAGGAAGAATCAATCCCGCAAGAGAAGAAATCCCTGAAAGGCAGGAAAGCCAGGAAACCTACATCCGCTCCGTAAATGAATATGAGGATGAGTACGAGCCAATAATAAACGAAACACATGTCGCATATGAAGATGCAACCTATGAAGATTACCATGAACAAAGAATAAGACAGGAAAATACCAGACGCGTGTTTAAAAACACACAGAAATCACCAGAAGTTGAACCGGAAAAACCTCAAAGAACTGAAATTAAAGACAAACCTGCAAGAAACAACATCAAGATTAACATAAACAACAATGAGGTCGTTCTTAAAAAAGGTGATGAAATAATCTTCAATTATGACGGTGACACCTATTCAAGTCAGGTTTATGCGATAAACGGTGATGACATCTCCGTTAAATACAGACGTAAAAACATTAAAATTAAACCTGGTGATGTTAAAAAGATATATTAGAAATAATATATCTCTTTTTTTACTTATTTTTCCTGATGATTTATCCTGTATTCCCCGTTTTCAACAATGTATTTCGGTACACTAATTTTTAAAGAGCGAATAATGTTTAAATAAAAATCATCAAGTTCCCTGTCTGCGTAAGGGTATGTGAATTCGAAAATGTAGAGATTATTGTCTTCCACATACAAAAATTCGTTTCTTCTAATCTGATTTTCACCGTCTGAAAATGATGAAATAATCATATAATATATATTGTCGTTAATCGGGATGAAATCCGAATTGATTACAGTAATCTTTTCATTGGATGTTACATTCTTTTCAATGTCCGCCCGGATAGCTGGAAGCCCCACAAGGGTGGGGGTTGTTGAAAACTTAATTGACATTGGAATTTTGGTATTTACCAGGTAGAGTTCGGTGAATTCATCCCTGGTGTTGACGGCTTCGAAATCCTTGGGCATATTGAGTGTTGAAAATCCGTTTGTAAACATAGTCAATTTTATCACCTTTATTTGTGTGCAAAATAAAAAATCAGCTCATCATCGGCAATTTCATCAAGACGTGCAAAACCTACCCTTTCAAACTGGACAAGGTCTCCAACATTCAAGTCTTTCAGTGCGCCTTCACCAAGACCGGTTTTAACTGATGCATCATCCATGACTATTTTAACATTCACATTGTCTTGAGTTGGAACCCACTGAATGATTCTGGCCCTGACTGCCCTTGCGTCTTCAAAGGAAGTTGAATGGTATGTGATTTCATCACCGTTAACTTCAACGTTGACGGCATCCATCAGTCTGAATATTCCGTCGGTGATGTCTGAGCGGGCAAGATAAGCCTCACCTGCAAACGGCAGAATCCTGTTTCCCCTGTCCATGTGGTCTGCATGAAGCGGTCTTTCAATGTTGATTTTACCGTCTTCATAGCCTTTAACTTCTATTTTTACAGGTTTTTCGCAGAAGAAATATCTGTTTGCTATCGGTTCGATGATGTTGCGGTTCTGGCCATAGATTTTCTTCCAGCTGATTGCTGAGTCGGCCATTTTAACACCGATTTCTATGATTAAATCATAGATTGTTTGAGCCTGAATTCCTCTTCTTGCAATTGCCCTTAAGGTACCCAGTCTCGGGTCATCCCATCCTGAGTAGGTTCCGTTTTCAATACCCTCCTTAGCTTTTGAAGTACTGAGTGCAATGTCCTCCATCTTGAGTCTGCCGTAGTGAATGTATTCAGGCACTTCCCATCCCATATGGTCATAGAGGTATTTCTGCTTTTCCGTGTTTGCAAGATGATCCTTTCCCCTTAAAACATGAGTAAGACCCATAAGATGATCATCCACAGATACTGAAAAGTTCATCATCGGATAAATCCTGTATTTTGTACCCAGGCGAGGATGCTCCTCATCTGCCAGCCTCATTGCAACCCAATCACGAATAGCAGGGTTTTTGTGATTGATATCTGTTTTTACCCTAAGTACGGCTTCACCAACCTGCATAGTGTCGAATTTATCCCATAAAGCCAGGTTCTCTTCAACGGAGTTGTCCCTGCAGGGACATGGTTTGCAGCTGTCCTTAAGTTCCTTGAATGCCGCACCGTCACAGGTACACATGTAAGCTGCACCCTTTTCAATCATACGGCGGGCAATATCATAATAAATTTCAAACCTGTCGGACTGATAAACCACTTCATCGGCATTAACCCCAAGCCATTCCAAATCTTCGGGAATCATTTCATATGCCGGTTCAAATACCCTTTTTGGGTCGGTGTCCTCGATTCTCAGTATCAGTTTGCCGTTGTGTCTTTTAACATATTCGGCATTCGGCACGGCCGCACGGGAGTGTCCGATATGCAATGGTCCGCTCGGGTTTGGAGCGAATCTGAGGACAACGTTTTCGTGTGTGCCCGGAAGCTCCTGCAATCCGGTTTCCTTTGCCTTGGGCTTTTTGGTTTCCACTTCAACACCCAACTTTTCCATTTCCAAAGCCTGCTCATCTAAAGATAAAGCGTTGACTTTTGCTACGATTTTACCGGACAATGGACCTATTTCTTTTGCCCTGCTTCTAAGTTCAGGTTCATTTGACATGATTGAACCCATTACGGCACCGGGATTTGCAGATCCCTTATGCTTGGCCGCATTGAGTAAAGCATGTTTATAGACAATCATTTCTAATTCATTCATTTAATCATCACATTTAAATTTGTAAAAAAAAAACAAGTAATTTTATATTTATTGGCAATGTTTAAAATAGTTAATGTTTCAGTCCGAATTTGCAAGGCCCGTTAAAAAATTGAAGGTCATAAAAAAAAAGAAATCAAGATGGGTTAAAATCATCTTTTCCTTTAATGAAGTTGAAAGCCAATATTTTTACATTTTTTGCACCATTACAGCATTCATTGTCAAATGTGACAAAATCAACAGGAAATTTGCTGTTATATGCAAAATCATGACCGTCTAGAACAATGTTTCTATCTGCATCCTTAACTCCTTCACTTTTTAGCATTGAATCGATTGCAGAATACTTATTAAATCTAGGAGGAGTTAATTGCATGATTCCTTCAAAATAGGATTTGTTTAAATTAGAAACAATTGATAAATCACTCAAACAACGATTAATTGCTTTTTTCAAATTGTTAAAAAAATATGTATGATTCACAACCTACATAATTATCCCAAAACGGTTCAACAGAACTTTTTGCATCAAATTTTTTTCTACCGGAATAATTCTTTAAAGCGAAATTAATCAAATTCAATGAGGAGTAAAAATCTTTCTCAGAATTTTCCAATAATGATTTTAAATCCTTGAAAAAGTCAGAAAGATAGAACTGTTTTTCGTAAAAACGTCCATTAAATTCATCAACAACCGTGCTGGACCAATAATATTCCAAATAATTATTAAGGACGTTTTTTGATTTTGAATGTAGTGAATTTATAGGAAATACATAGGCAATAGCAATACAAGTATCAAAAAATGCAGTTTTAGTCATTATATCCTCCGACCAACTTGGAAATAATTTCATTTAAGACATCCTCATCATAATATTCACTGGGAATTGCAACTTGGGTATAGTAATATTCCTGCATTTTACCCCAGTATATGAGAAATTCTCTGAATTTAACATCATATTCATCAGGTTTTTCCAGTTTAATGTATAATAATTCATCAAATCCATCATAAAGGTCCATGAAAAAACTTTCATGCTCCATCAGCACATCCGGCCTGTCCATCAAATCACAATACATTCCACCAATAGACATGTAAAACCTATATTCATTATCATGACCTTCCTCTTTTAATTTACGAGCAAACTCCAAATAAGCATTTTCAAATTCCTCTTTAATCTCAATTTGATTTATATGTCTTTTTAAAAGATAAAATATCTTTAAAATCAATGTTTTAATTTTGTTATATGCAATTTGTGCTGTTTCACTTAATATCAATGGAATATCATAATTTGCAACTTCATTAACCATCTTTTTCCACCTCCCATATTTTGTTAGTGTAAAGGCATAATAGTATTACTAATTATGAAATAAGTATTATTTAAATGTTTTCATCAGTTCACAGAATCATCACTGGAAAGCCCAAATTAAAAACAGCCAGCAATACTTCAGATTAAGTTCTTACCACTGACAGCCCACTTGAATAATAATGTATATCCACCTAGCATATAAAGATTTCCTTTAACTGAAAAACATTACCGTCAGATAGCTGAATTTATCCCACATCAACCATATTTAATCAAATACAGAAAGGAAAATGATTAACTGAAAAAACATTAAGTTATTATCTTAAAAGATACCAATATTTAATCAAGAGGGGATTGAAATGAGGCTTGGAAAAACAAACCTTGAAGTAAACAAAAATGGATTTGGAGCACTTCCAATCCAGCGAAGAAACGAAAAAGACTCCATCGAAATATTAAAAACCGCCTATGAAAACGGCATTGACTTTTATGACACTGCACGTTTTTACACAGACAGTGAAGAGAAACTTGGAAAAGCTTTTAAGAATGTCCGTGAAGACATATACCTTGCATCAAAAACCGGAACTGAAACTCCCGAAGAATTCTGGAAGGATTTGGAAACATCCCTTAAGGAATTGAAAACAGATTATCTTGACCTTTACCAGTTCCACAACATATCATTCTGCCCGAAAAAGGAGGATGACATATATCAGGCAATGCTTGATGCAAAAAATCAGGGTTTAGTCAACCATATCGGAATTACCACCCACAAGATTACACATGCTCACGAGGCACTCGAAAGCGGCCTTTATGAAACCCTGCAATATCCGTTTTCATATTTAAGCGGCGAAACCGAAATTGAACTGGTTGAAAAATGTGCCAAATTGGATGTGGGTTTTATAGCCATGAAGGCAATGGGCGGGGGACTGATAAAAAATTCAAAGGCAAGTTTCGCCTATATCAATCAGTTCGACAATGTCCTGCCTATATGGGGAATTCAAAAACTTGAAGAACTTAACGAATTCCTCTCATACGATGAAAGCACAACTTTAACCGATGAGCTGAAAGCAGATATTGAAGATGACAAAAAGGAACTTGGAGAAAACTTCTGCAGAGGCTGCGGATACTGCATGCCGTGTCCTGAAGGAATCAACATCAGTTTATGTGCAAGAATGTCATTGTGGATAAGACGTTTCCCGACAGAACCGAACATGGACGAAAGAACCCAGAAGATAATGGAACAGACAAAGGACTGTACCAGATGTTATTCGTGTGTTGACAAGTGTCCCTATGAACTGGACATTCCCGAACTTTTAAAGGAGAATTACGAGGATTACATTAACGTTTTGAAAGGAAGGACAATAATATGAGACAGTGCATTGAAAACCCTGATGAAGTTGACTGGAGAGGATTCTGGGCAGAAAGACTTGAAGGTAAAATCACCAAGGACTGGGATGCTGCAGCTCCGGGATTTTACAAAAGAACAAGAAAGGATGACTATCAGGATGCACTATTTGACAAATTAATCCTTGATGAAAACGATACCGTGCTTGATGTGGGCTGCGGTGAGGGAACGGTTACAATACCAATAGCCCGTCAGGTTAAAAAGGTAATAGGGATTGATTCATCCCCTAAAATGCTTGAATATCTAAAAAAACGAGCCCGTGAGAATAATATCGAAAATATCAAAACAGTTCTCAAACCTATTGAAGAGATAACCTATGAGGAAATCGGAGATGTGGATGTTGTAGTCTGTTCAAGATCACTGAACGGAATCATACCTGTTGAGAAAGTGCTGAGGGAATTGAACAGAATCGCAAACAAATATGTTTTCATTACAGTTTTCGGACCTGAAAACAAAAAAATCGAAAAGGACTTTGACCGGGAACTTGGAGTTAAAACCGAGGATTTTCCGGATTACAATTATTTGTTCAACATACTGTTCAATATGGGAATTTACGCCAATGCCGAGAGGTTTGACCTGAACAGTTACCGTGAATATGACAGTATCGAAGATGCAATGGACAACGGCAAATTCAGACTTGATTTATACTCCAATGAAGAAAAAGAATTATTAAGAGAGTATTTGAAAAGAATCCTTGAATATGACAGTGAAACGGGAAAATACTATAACGTCAAGGACAAGGCAGACTGGGTAATGATATGGTGGAAAATAGACTAATCCCATTTGTTTCATTTCATGGAACACAATCGATTAAATCAAACAGGACTCATCGCATGAAACAGACGATGAAAAATTACTGAATGGAACACGTTCTATTAAACCGAACACATATCCTCAGATGAAACATAAATGAAAATTTAAAAAAAGACAACATATTGGGAGTGATAACCACCAATACCAGTAATTGTTTTAATTGCTTTTAATCATGTTTAGATTATATCTACAAATGATATTATCAAACATTAGTTTCAATCTTTTACAATTTAAAAGAATATCATAATTCATAATTTAAAATCAACTTTATTTTTTACATGATTAAACTTAAAAATAACTTTGTCACTGAATTTGAAAACATTTTTACCGATAGTGAACTCAACAGTATATTTATAAGCCTAACTATTTTTAATTTTAAAGATACTTTTTTATAAAGTTATATGTACTTTATCACTAGTTTTATACTTAGATTTTAAATTACACATATTTTAGTATGATTGGTTTAATTTTAGTACTTGAAGCAGATAAACTGTATTTATCTGACTAAGTATTTCGTTAAAATTACTCATCTAAAAAGTTTTTAAATAAGAAAAACATATGTTAATATTATAATGAGGCATGATATTTATGGAAATCTATCATGGAAGTACAGTAATCGTCAAACAACCTGAAATTAAAATAGAAAAATACAATAAAGACTTTTACTTTGGATTTTACTGTACATTTATGGAACAGCAGGCAATCCGCTGGGCAACAAGATTTGGTGAAGGAATAGTCAATGTATACGAATATGAACCGGATGATTCAGTGAAAATTCTAAAGTTTGAAAAGATGACTGAAGACTGGTTGGATTTCATAATAGCCTGCAGAAGCGGAACACCCCATGAATGGGATATTGTCGAAGGTCCGATGGCGGACGATACTATTTACAACTACATTCAGGAATTCCAGGATGGCAAAATCTCAAGAGAGGCATTTTGGGTATTGGCGAAATTCAGATACCCCACTCATCAGATTTGCTTCAACACAGAAAAAGCACTTGAAACAATAACATTTAAAGAAGCGAGGAAGGTTCATGGATAAGAATAACAATTCCCTATTTTACACATGCAGTTTAATCGAATTCATATCAAGACAGACAAAAAATAACCGGAAAGATGTTATTGAATACTTGGGTGAGGATCTGGAAAGAATATATGCCTATGAAGATGTCTTTCACTGCGAACCCATTGAAAAAGTAGCAGATGATTTCATAACCCGCAATAACATTCCAACCGGCGAATTTGATAATATTTCAACATGCAAATACAATGTTCCAGATTACTGGGAAATCGGAGAAGTGTTTGAAAGACTAATTGAAGATAACTACAATGAAAAAGAGGTCTTTGATGGAATAAGAGAAGTATACTCCTCATGGCTGGCTGAAAAAATACTGAATTTCAACTCAGATTTATATTATCAATCAAGAGAATACTTGACTGAATGCTATAAA
>CACZNW010000191.1 GCA_902782595.1 uncultured Methanobrevibacter sp.
GATGAATACAATATAATTAAAGCATGAATAGAAATTTAAATAAAAAAAGAAATGATATTAATTAAAAAGCTTAACTTGATAGCAATGGTAATGCATAATTATTTTAATGCGAAATACCCTATATACTAATTGATGATAAATGTTTTGACAAATAAAAATCTGAAAGATTTGCTTTCAAAAAAGAAATTAACTCCAGAACTTTTAATGGAAATTAAAACTTCTTATTTCCTTCATCCCTCAAGACCCGCAGGAGGCAATGAATATTATTTCACTTTTTCCAATACTCCTAACGGTGAGGTTTTTTACTTATTCACGTCTCTTGACGAGTATAACAAGTGTTTTGGAGATGATAAGGAGCTGGAACCTGGAGTTTTATATTTCAATGAGTTTGAAAGAGGATTGTATGATGGAATGCTGGGCATTATCATTAATCCCGGAAGCGATAATTTTTTAATTCCCCTCTGGCCGGCATTTCACATTATCGCAGACATCAAATCAAACAACGAGGTTTATGAAGACAGTTTCTCCTATTGGAGAGTTTATGAGGATAATGACATTTTACATCATTACTGTCAGGGCAAAAAAACCTTCAAATTTTATTCAAAATTATTCCAGGTTCTAAGTATTTCAAAGTTATACACTCTTGTCTGTTCACAAAATAATCTGGATGACTGTTTTAAAGAAGGCAAACTAAGTTTTAATGAAACTGACGTCACTTTTTATAAAAAAGATTCCTACTATTTAATGTATTCCGATTTGGATTTGATTATAAAAGACGTCAAAGACCTTGACGGTTATTTTTATTACTTAATCGCCGATGCGGTTCAGCTTGCAAAACTGTCATTTGAATTTGATTATGAAGGTATTATATTAAAAACACCTGAAGGCGATTTCACCCTGCCCCGCAAATCTTTACTGAAACATTATGAAATTATTCTTAAGGAATACAATAAACGTGAAAATGCCCATGAATTTGCATTTAAACTGGAGGCAGAATAATGTTTAAATTTGTGATTAAGTTAAATAGGATAAGACCTGAAATTTCACGAACCGTTTATGTTCCGCAAAATTTCAAATTCTCCGATTTGGATGATGTTTTAAGATGTGTTTTCGGTCTGTCCCATTTTCACCTGTCAGTTTTCACATTCCCCGGTTTGAACACCTATCTGTGGGACTTTGACAAAACATATCCTGATGTACGGGCACTGGATATGAATGATATACCAATCATGGATTATATGGGATTATTCAGGAAATTTTCATGGACCTATGATTTAAACAAATCATATGTATTTACCGTCAACCTCAGAAAGGCAGATAAAAAGTTCAACACCGATTATCCGTTCGTCGAATCATTTAAATGCGAGTACAATCCGATTGAGGATTGTCATCCAATTGATTTTGAAGAAATGTACTACTGCACATTAAACAACATTGAATTTCCCGATTACCTGCCGGATTTTGAAATGGAGAAATTCAGCCTCGATGAAGTCAATGACAAACTAAGGAAGTGATAACATGATGTTTACAGATGACTATATTGTAAAATGGGCAAAGGATTTGGAATATGGCAATCTGGAGGAGCTGCTTGAAAACTCCTACCCAAAACTCCACGATTCCCTTTCAAAAGATTACACTCCCGAATATCTCAATTTCGACATGCTGAGATAAATAACCGTGGATGATGAAATAATAGGTTTTATAACATTCAAACATCTTGAAGAAAAACGCTTTTCAATTGAGGAATGCTACATCAAACCCGAATTCAGAGGCCGAGGCATAATTCATGAAGAGTTTTTAAAAATCGGTTCCATACCAAACGTTTATCTGTATGCAAGAAAACCCAATTATGCATTCATGTGCATGTTAAAAAAGCATGGTCTTGTTGAAACAATTCTTGGAAATATTGTGGGACTTGGAATTGAAAATCTCTCTGATTCGGATGATGTTTACATCAATTCAAAAATAGGGGAGTTCTATGATTTAAAAACTCCAATAAAGAATCTGTATGCCGATTATGTCTATGATTTCGATTCGAAATTAATTTATCTTCAGGACGTATGGGGTAATGTTTCCCGCAAACCGGGTATGATTGCAGTAATCAGACCCAGAAAAAGCGATCTTGAAAAGTATGATTTTGAAAAGACATTCAAAAAATATGATATATTCCATTGATGATATTTCAGCGAGATTATATCCTTATCATGAGAATATTGAAAACTCCGGGGGTTTGTGGGAGGAGAAACTCTCAGAGTATAATGATATTGAAACCATAGTTGGAAGCTACAAGAAACTGACTGATGAGATGAAAATGCTTTTAGAAGAAAATAACCTTGATGAAGAGGATGGTTTTGATATAAGAAATCATATAATTGACGCCAATCGTAAAATAA
>CACZNW010000192.1 GCA_902782595.1 uncultured Methanobrevibacter sp.
AACACCATGTGAAATTATGGCAGCATCAAAACTGCAACATTATACAGATAGCCCTATTGATGTTAAACTGGGCTTATTTTGTATGGAGAATTTTTCTTATAAATACTTTGAAAATCTCTTAAAAGAGTACGATTTAAAGATGGATGACATTGAAAAATTCCAAATTGATAAAGGATTTGTGTTTTTATTACTGAAAACCAAAGAAACCGTGAAAATACCTTTATCAATAGCTAAAAGAATAATCAGAAAAAACTGTAACATATGTGTTGAACTGACATCCGAAACATCCGACATATCAATAGGTTCCATCGGATCAGCTGACGGCTGGTCAACATTGATAATCAGAACCGAAAAAGGCGAAGAGATTGTTAACGGAGCAATAGAACAGGAATTCATTGAAGCCAGAGAGTTTACAGAATCACAATTCAATCTGCTGAGCAAACTTGCGGGAAATAAAATAAACAAAAATCTGGAACATATAGAAAGAAGAGAATTCCTTGCAAGACCTGTGCTTTATCAAAGGGACAAGTCAGACGATTCCATCCTCAGAGAAATTACAGACTCCAATTTTTCAGATTTAAAATCAAACGTTATTGATGTCGGAGCATGTGTGCTGTGCGGAGCATGCGAATATGTATGTCCGTATGACTTAATAACAATTGACGATACAAAACCGAATATGAAAGGAGAGTGTCCTCAGGACTGTCATGCATGCTTTACAGTTTGTCCGAGAACTTTTATTCCACAGGATTTGCGAAATGACAATTCAAAGGTAATCGGAGATTATATAAAAGTATTGACAGTTAAATCCTTAAAACACAACCAGGGTCAGGACGGGTCCATCGTTACAACATTACTGGACTATCTGTTAACCAATAAGATTGTAACAGAAGCACTTATTATTGACAAACAGGATCATCTTGCCTGGAAACCATATGCAAAACTAACAAAAGATATTGATGAGGTTGTTAAATCCGGAGGAACAAAATATTCCGTCTGTCCGGTATTCAAACCATTGAGAGATATAAAAGAGGGGGTGGATTAAATGTCATTCACTGTTGAAAGGAAAATTGAGATATGTAAACAGAACAATGATAGGCCGGGCTGCTGCTGGTATTTATGTGACAACCCTAAAAAGTCAGCATGTAAAAACTGTTACAGCTGTTATTCAAACTGCCCTCACAACGTATATGAAGTAATCAATGATGAACCGCTGCCTATACATCAGGAAAACTGTGTTGGATGTAAAATCTGTGAAGAAATGTGTCCGACACATGCGATATATGTCAGACCTCTTGTTGATGAAGGCAGAGGAGTATGGTCAAACTCAACAATGGTGGAGATTAAACGTAAAAGTCAGACAGGTTCATATAAAGTACGTGGTTGCGGATTGACTCGTAAAATACCTACCTTTGATGATTTAAGCATATTGCCTGCACAGGTATCAAGACCTCCAATAGACTCCTACAGGGAAACCTGTAAAACTTCAGTAGTTCTTGGAGACCGATTTGCAGAAAATCCAATTGAAATTGACACTCCTATTATGATTGGAGCAATGTCCTTTGGTGCATTAAGCAAAGAGGCAAAAATAGCATTGGCTATCGGAAGCAGCAAAGTGGGTACAATCACCAACACAGGTGAAGGAGGAATGCTTCCCGAAGAAAGACATTATGCCGATAAACTTATTGCACAGTACGCTTCAGGCCGTTTTGGAGTTTCAGCCAGTTATCTGAACAATGCAGAAGCTGTTGAGATAAAAATAGGTCAAGGTGCAAAATCCGGTATGGGAGGGCATTTACTTGCCCATAAGGTAACAGCAGAAGTTGCAAGAGTCAGAAATATTCCGGAAGGAACATCAGCATTAAGTCCCGCCAGACACATGGACATTGTCGGACCAGAGGATTTAGGTATGAAAATCAATCAGTTAAGGGAAATTACCGACTGGAAAATACCTATCATTGTGAAATTCGCATCAGGTAGAGTGGAGCAGGACGTAAAAATCGCAGCAAAGGCAGGTGCCGACATAATCGTCGTTGACGGTATGCAGGGAGGAACCGGTGCCGGACCAGAAGTGGTTACAGAGCATGCAGGTATTCCTACAATAGAAGCAATAGTAAAAGCCGATGACGCTCTCAAAGAGATAAACTTAAGAAGCGAAGTGAGTCTTGTAGCAGCCGGAGGAATAAGATCAGGAGCTGATGTGGCAAAAGCAATAGCTTTAGGTGCTGATGCAGTATATATTGCAACATCCGCACTGATTTCAATAGGATGTAAGGTTTGCCAGTCATGTTCTGAGGGAATTTGTCCTAAAGGAATTGCGACACAGGAAAGAGTACTTAGAAGAAGACTTGACCCTATAAGAAAAGGTCAGCAGGTTGCAAATTATATTGAAGCAATGACTCAGGAAGTAACATCCCTAACCCAACAGGCAGGAAATACTGATATAGAAAACCTTGAACGTGAAGACCTGGTTGCATTAACTATGGAAGCTTCACAGTTAACCGGCGTGCCTATGGTGAGCAAACAATATTAAAAGTGAAAATAAATACTAGGAGACATTATTATGGCCGCATTCGATAGAATTAAATCAGGAATCCCCGGGTTTGACAAAGCCTTAGACAATATCCGTTTAGGGGACAACGTAGTATGGAATGTCACAAATCTAAATGAATTTTTATACTTTGTCAATCCTTATGTCAAACAGGCAAAAGAAGACAAGAGAAACTTGATATACATCCGATTTGCCAATCACGCCCCGTTAATTGAAATGAGTGAAGAGGATTTCAGATTGCTTGAAATTGAACAGAACAATCCCGACACCGAGTTTTGCATGATAGAACGTGACGGAATCAAGATATATCAGGTAAACCCATATAATCAGTTTGAGACATTTACCCTGGAAGTCCGAAGAATAATAGAAAAGGAAGGTTATGACGCATTTTACGTTTTTGACTGTCTAAGTGACCTTCAGGCAGTCTGGTCAACAGATTTGATGATGGGTAATTTCTTCAAAGTCACATGCCCGTTTTTATTTAAACTGGATACAGTAGCATATTTCCCAATCATTCGTGGAAGACATTCATATGACGCCATAGCCAAGATTCGTGAAACTACCCAGCTGTTTTTAAACGTATACTCAAATTCACCTGAAGAGGTTTACGTTTCACCTTTGAAGGTATGGAACAGATATTCCCAGACCATGTTTTTAGGGCATAAATTCAACCCGCAGACAGGTTTTGTTAAAGTCCTTCAGGACGGTCAGGAAGTAAGCAAATACTACAAAACCATCAATTCGGACAAATATAAGGACGGCAGGACTCTGGACAGCTGGGAAAGATATATGCTTCAAGTCAGAATGAAGTATGAAGAAGGTAAAAATATCGACGACGAGTGCGATAAGATTTGTGAGCTGATGATGACAAAAGACGAGAAGATGCTTTCTAAAATTAAGGAATACTTTACCTTTGAAGATTATATCACAATTTATGATCGCCGTGTGGGCAGTGGACTGGTAGGGGGAAAATCCTGCGGAATGCTTCTTGCAAGAAAAATAATTGAAAAGAACTGTCCTGAAATATATGACAATTTCGAACCAGACGATTCCTTCTATATCGGTTCGGATTTATTTTACACATACATCGTTTCAAATGATTTATGGGACATCAGGGTAAAACAGAGAACCCCTGAAGGCTATTATAAATACGGCAAGGAACTGGAGGAAGGCCTTAAGAACGGTACCTTTTCTGAAGAAATCAAAAAGGGATTCATACATATACTGGATTACTTCGGACAGAACCCTATTATAGTTAGGTCAAGCAGTTTTCTTGAAGACGGATACGGCAATGCATTTGCCGGAAAATACGAATCAGTATTCTGCGTCAACAGAGGCAGTCTAGAAGAACGTTTAGAGGCCTTTGAAGAAGCTGTGAAAGTAGTATATGCAAGTACAATGAATATTTCAGCTCTGGAATACAGAAAACTGAACGATCTGGATGATACCGATGAACAGATGGCACTTCTTGTCCAGAGGGTTTCCGGTTCTTATTATGAGGATTATTTCTTCCCGACAGCTGCCGGAGTAGGATTTTCATACAGCCCATATTCCCCTCTTCCTGATATGGACAACACCAAAGGAATGTTGAGACTGGTAATGGGACTTGGTACAAAAGCAGTTGACAGGACAAAAAAAGATTATCCGAGAATCATCAATCTTGATAAACCTGAAGTAACCCTCATGAAGGATATAAAGGAAAAACACAGATATTCACAGCATTATCTGGATGTCATTGATTTGAAAAATAACTGTCTGCATGACATTCCTATTGACGAGGGTTTGGACATAATTCCAAGATATGCAAAGAAAATTCTGGTTGAACATGACCGTGAAGCTGAAAGGATGTTTCGTGACCGTGGACAACGCCGTGAAATAGTGTTTGTCAACTGTGAAGGGATTGTGAAAAATAAAGAGTTCATAAGTGAAATAAAAGAAATTCTAAAAACACTTGAAACCGCATATGAGTATCCGGTTGATATTGAATATACAGTAAATGTTGGAGAAGACAATTCATTCAATATAAACCTGCTGCAATGTCGCCCGCTTCAGGTTTCAACAAACAATGAAGCTATTGAAATGCCTGAAGACAAAAATGTTTTCTTCCACATCAAAGAATCCTCAATGGGAATGTCACGAAAAAACAAGATAGACACAATATGTTATGTGGATCCCCATAAATATTACGAGTACCCATACGCTCAGAAAAGTTCAATATCAAGGGTAATCAGTGATGTGAATACCTACTGCAAGAATAATGACAAAACTTCCATTTTAATCGTTCCAGGAAGAATAGGCACTTCTTCCCCCGAGTTAGGCATTCCAGTGGTATTTGCCGACATCAGCCATTTTTCCGCAATTCTTGAGGAAGCATATAGTGAAGTCGGTTATATGCCGGAACTATCTTTCGGAAGCCACATGTTCCAGGATCTGGTGGAAGCGGGAATATACTATGGAGCGCTATTTGAAAATGATAAAAAACTTGAATTCAACAAGGATATGCTCTTTGATTACCCGAATATCTTAAAGGACATAAATCCAAATCTAAATGAGGAAATATATGGCATGATTCAGGTTATAGACTTTGATGATGACAAGGCAGAGTTATACCATGACATGAACAAAGATGAAACACTGTGTATCTTCAAATAGAACAAATTCATAATGGAAAATATTTTCATTATTTTTAGGGCGGAAGGGTGGGACATATGCCTTTTTTATTTGTAAATAACTCTTTTTGCACAAAAAAGATTTTTCAAATAAAAATAACTGTATGACAAAATTTCAATGTGATTAATAACCCTATTTTTGAGTTTGTAGGGTTATTTTTCACATGTTAATATTAACATGCCACATAACCTACTTTTTACCATTCCATACATTATGATAAGAAATATATGAAACTCAAAAATCATATAATTCATTTTTACTGCGTATCAATCGTCACCTACAAAAAATATATACTTAACAATGAACCAAATTATAATAACAGTGTGTGAAATATGTCAGAATTATGGAAAAATGAGGAATGATAATATAGACATCAATAGAAAAAAATCATTAATTCGCTCCGATGAACTTGATAAGATAGCTATTGGCGATATTGAAAGTAAATCACAAGTCAGAGTAGGTTTTAGTGAATTTTCTAAAAAAATATATGCAAATACTAAAAATAAGATTCTAGAAGAATTAAATTCAACTGAAGACGACTGGAACAATCCTAAATGGCAAATGAAAAATCGCATCACAACCGCTGATGAAATTTCAAAATATACCAACCTCAGTAAAGAAGACTACGAGAATATAGAAAAGGTAAGTGAAAAATACAGATTTGCAATAACTCCCTATTATTTTTCATTGATTGATTTCAACAATCCGAATTGTCCGGTGAAACTGCAGTCATTTCCTGACATTAAAGAATTGGATAAAAGCGGAATGTTAGATCCGATGAATGAGGAACAGTCAAATCCTTCCGGGAGAATAACCAGAAGATATCCGAACAAATTAATTATCAATGTTACCAACGCCTGTCCGATGTACTGCAGGCACTGTCAGCGTCGCAGATTAATCGGCAAGTTTGACAAGCACACCCCCAAAGGAGATATTGCCGAATCAATTGAATTTATAAAAAATACCAATACAATAAGAGAGGTATTGGTTACAGGCGGAGACGCATTATTGCTATCAAATAATCAATTGGAAAACATTTTTTATGAATTGTCCCAGATAAATCATGTTGAAGTGATAAGAGTTGGTACAAGAGTATTGGCAACACTTCCATTTAGAATAGATAGTGAACTTGCAGTTTTGCTTAGAAAATATAAAGTGAATGTCTCAACACAGTTCAATCATGCCTGTGAGGTTACTCCCGAAGCGGTCAGGGCAATTGACATGTTAGTCGACAATGGGATACTCATCAGAAATCAGATGGTATTATTGCATAATGTTAATGATGACAAATACGGTATTCAAAAAACCAATGAAGAATTACAGAAATATCGTGTGATTCCCTATTATCTGTTCCATCCAAAAGAAGTGAAAGGTATTAAACACTTCAATGTTGATATTTCCAAAGGTTTAGAGATTATGAAGCATCTGGAAGGCAGAACAAGCGGTATGTGCAAACCAACATATGTATATAATTCACCTGGAGGGCTCGGCAAAATACCTCTTGTGCCAATGCAAAATATTGAATGTGAAGAAGACTGCTACAGATTAACAACCTGGGAAAATAAAACCGTCAGACAAAGGTTCAAATAATTTTAATTGATACCGAACATAATACAAAAACCTGAACATGATTATAACAAACATGGATTGGAAATATTATCTAAAAACACAACCTTATTCATCTGATGACATTGCTTTATGAATTAATAGACCATCCGCCATCAACATCATCTATTCAACTTTAACATCTCACATTATCATTAAAAACATGCTTTGAAACTTAATCATATATACCATGATTTAAAATCCTATTTGATTTACAAAAAGGTTGTCGTTAATGTAAAATCCATATCATTAAAAGTAACATTACAAATTTACTTTTGATTTAATTGACCTTAAAATTAATTATTCTATAAGCTACATTATGTCTGAAAAATCACCGACAATAATAAACGGCACTGAAATTGCCTGCAGAGTTATTTACAAAAATCGAATCTTGAACCTTTCCGGCTTAAAGAAGCTAGAAAATTCTTGCGCAAATATGTTAAACATTAACATCAATCTTTAGACATTGAAAAGTGACATTTGAAATATACTATTCAAAATCATGTTCGCTTTTCAAGAAGGAATGTGTTAATATGAATCATAAGCAATAAACAACATCATCATCTACTATCGCCAGTGCAAAACCCACACTTCAAAAGAATTCATATTCCGTTTAAAAATCAAATATAAAACCAAAATCTGCCGTTAATACCCCACTTGGTTAATTAAATCAAAATTAAAACAACCACCATAAATTTTTTCACATCAACATCCAAGAATTCTACAAACAACAATTATATGAAGATGGAAAAAAGATAATGCCCTCTACCTGGTCGCCACTGCCAACATCTGTGTAAAATGTAACAGACATCATTTGTCTAAAATCCTTTCAACTTCATCCTTATGCTCAAACAGCACACATCCACCTTCATGATTATCCTCCAGAATGCCTTCCTCCCTAAGGGACTTAAACAAGTTTGAATTCAAAACTTCAATAAGAGTTGTGTCTCTGACATTAACATCGGAATATGGTGAAGCGGGACATGGTTCGGCATCGCCATGTGAGTTGATATGGAAAAATCCCCTGCCTGCTGCAAGACAACCTCCAGATGTCTTTTCATCACCCGGAAAAGACAAAAATATCATGTCCGAATATTCACGACGCAGACAATTAATTTTGTCTAACAGCAATTCCCGCTCATCATCACCGGGAGCAAGATTCATGGTATCTGCATTAACAGGCACATATTCGATGAAAAATACCGCTTTACATCCCAAATCATGCAATTGACCAATATATTCATTTGAAAGTAGGTCTGACAAATTCCCTTTTGTAAATGTTAATGAAGCCCCAAAAACCATGTTATTTTTTTTCATATATTCCATAGAATTCATCAGTTGCTTATAAACGCCTTTTCCTCTTCTTAAATCAGTTACATCCTCATTTCCTTCTATTGATAAGACCGGAACCAGATTTCTATTTTCATCAAGCAATTCATAATAATTCTCATCCAACATTGTGCCGTTGGTAAATATAGGAAAGAGAATCTCGGGATACCGGCTTGCCTTTAGTATAACATCTTTTCTAAGCATCGGCTCCCCGCCGGCAAGAACAATAAAACTTATTCCAAGTTCTTTTGCCTGTATGAATATATCTTCCCATTCATCATCACTAAGCTGGTTTTGCGGTTTGTCGTCATTGCATGCATCATTTGCCCGTGAATAGCATCCTGTGCAGTGCAGATTGCAGCTGCTTGTAATGCTTGCTATCAAGAAAGCCGGAATATTTTTGCCTTTTTTGTCATAGTCCTGTCTGATTCGAGTAGCCTTTTTAGCATGTCTGGAAAATTTAAGCAAAAATAAGCTTTCTTTTGGATTTTTTAGTGTTGCTCGCATTGCATCTTTAAGGATGATTTCAACACCTTCCGCCAGATAATCCTGAATTTCAAAATCCATTTATTTCACCTTCACACAGTCAATCAGAAAATTAGCATGTTCCTCTGTCTGTTTAAAAAAATCATCAAGAGAGCTTTGGGGAATGTCATCATATTCCACACAGATTTCCAAAATAAGATAAATCGGAAAACTGTAATATTCCTTTGCCAACAGTTCCGGATTAGATTCAGGACGAATGATTTGATTTTCCTTTAAAATTGTGAAAAATCCTTCCCAAAACATCAGTGGCTTAAAAAGAATCTCAATTTGGAAAAATTCCCTGATTGCATCATTATGGTGCATCTGAATGAATATCAGTTTCCAGATTTTAAGATTTTTTTCCTGTGAAAACATTTCTTTTATGGCTTCGGAACCCTTATGGTAAAACCGTTCGGGGTTTTCAAGCAGCATTTCATTGTCTGCATTCAAATCCAAATCTTTGCTGTTGAGCAGCTCATCATATTCCAAAAGATTGGTTAAATAGTCAAATATATCCATGAGGATTGCTTCTTTGGAGGAGTAATGACTATATATTGAACTTTTTTTAATTCCCACTTCCTCGGCAATTTCTCTAAGGGAAACCGAATCATATCCTTTCTTTGAAAATAAATCAAGAGATACATCAAAAATCTTTTCTTTAGTATTCATATTCCTACCTACCGTTCGTTAGGTATATTATTTAAAACATTGTATATAAAGGTAAGCAATTTATTCGTATTCACAAACAATGCCACACAACAAATGAACAGTGATATAGGACAGTCCCAAGATTTTAAGTTTCCTACACTGAAATATAATTTAATATTATCGATTAAAACCCAAATTATCAATAATAAATGAAAATATGGTTAAAACTG
>CACZNW010000193.1 GCA_902782595.1 uncultured Methanobrevibacter sp.
GGGGATAGCACGGTAATCCTATACTCATAGGAGTATACAGCCCGTGAAGTAAGAATCCTCAACTTCTACAAAGTTGAGGTAGTTCAAGCAGAATGGTATGTCTAAACTTGAAAACAATACAATCATTAAAATTTCATATTATTCTTACTCCCCATAACAATCCTAAACATTAAAAAAAGGCATAATTATGAATTTTAAAGAATTTGAAGAAATGATAAATGGCGAAGCAAGAGAGATTTCAATAAATGAGGATGTCATTTTAGATGACAATGAAGTTTATAAAAAAGGAATTGAAATTAACCGGAAAGGTTTAATCATTAACGGGAACGGACATACCATTGATGCAAATAACCTTGGAAAGGCATTCAATATTCAAGCAGACAACATAACACTTAAAGATATCAATTTAAAACAATGCATTTCCCACAAAGGCAATGGCGGCGGAGCCATAGAAAATTGGGGAAAGCACCTGTCCATAAAACACTGTTATTTTAGCAATAATCAGGCAACCAATAATTCTGGAGGAGGAGCAATTTACAGTTTCGAAGATATCGAGTTAGAGGATTGTATCTTTGAAAACAACACTTCAATTGAATCCGACGGCGGCGCGATATTTTTGGACACAATTGGAGATTATCCAATCAGAGCCGTTTTAAGGAACTGTGAATTTAAAAATAATCGTGCTGACGGCCAATTTAAAGATTTTGGAAGTAACGCAGGTGCAGTATATAATAAAAAATCATATTTATTCCTATTTGACTGTAATTTTGAAGATAATGGAGTAATCAGTGCTTATATGTCCAACAGCGAATCAATTCTTAATGAAGAAGGTTTGATAATCATGGACAACTGCTGTTTTAAAACCAGAAAATCCCATTCAATATTTAACCGAGGAGTATTAATTCTCGACAATTCCCGATTTTATCATGATTTTAAAAGCGGATTGGAAATTCGAGGATCGATTTTTAATCGTGGTTCTGTGGGTCTGTTGTATGATGAAAACAACTTGTATAATGCAGAATTAAATGGAGAAAGATTGAACATTTCAAATATTAACGATTTAATCAATGAATATAAAACCATGTATGATAAGGATACCGGCGAAGAAACAGTAATCTATAAAAAAAATTCCATTAAACCTGTTAATCCCGATGATTACAGAGATTGCGAGTATTTAAAAAGTTTAAGTAAAAATAATATAGATATGATTAGTTGTGAAGATTATGAAGACTCAGATTGCTGAAATTAAATTTTAAGGTTTTTATGAAATGCCCATTAATATTTTAATGGTCTATTTTCAAGAGATCTCATCCAGTTAATTGCATATTTTGTTAAAGGATATGCAACGATTTCATATACCACTTTAAAAGTTACCTGACAGATCATCATTGTAATTAAAACACTTACAGATTCCGCACCCGCAAAACTTATTGTTAAAAAGATTATTGAATCCACCAGTTCACCGAAAAATGTACTTGCTATACATCTTACAAAAAGATATTTGAAAAATTTTTCTTTTAAAAGGCTCATAACATAAGCATTAACATAAGAACCGAGGAAATATGAACAGAAACATCCCAATAATAATCTTGGAGTTGTTTGAAAGACAACACTGAATCCATTTGAAATTTCAGCATGAATTCCCGGCATTATTACTATTAACTGAAATGCAACTACTGCAACAATACTCACAAATAAACCTAATATAAATATTTTTTAGCCAATTTAAAACCATAAATTTCCGTCAACCTGTCTCCAATGATAAATACGACCGGATAAATGATTATAGACCCCGGCAGAACAATATCTCCAAATGACAATACCTTTGCCGCAATGATATTGGATACTATAAGACATCCGCAGAACAATCCGACAATAACAACATACAATTCAGTTTTGCTGGGTTTGTTTTTTGAAATTACCATTAAATCACAACAGAATGTTTGACAGTAAATATTATTATTTTATGATTTGATATATTTTTTTATCAATTAGTGAAAGAATACTCCGACCTCTACAGGTCAGAGAGGTTCAATATTTGAGCAACATGTGCAGAAAAAACAGACATATTTACAAATATCCGAAACACAGATTTTCCAAAAAAAAACAATAAGGCAACATCATTTTGAATCATAAATTCGATTGAATGATTCCTAATCAAAACATTTAAACATTTAAAATTAAATATATTATAATTAATTCTAATTTAAAGGAGAATATTTATGCCTGAAACAGATTATTTGAAAATACCCCAAAATAGAGTGGGGGCATTGATAGGAAGCAAAGGAAATGTTAAAAAATCCATTGAAAACGCTACTGGAACCATACTGGATATTGATAGTGACGAAGGTACAGTTTATATCACTCCCCGAGAAGATATGGAAGACCCATTAGGAGTATGGAATGCAAATCATATCGTTAAAGCAGTGGCACGAGGATTCAATCCGGAAGTAGCACTTAAACTCATTAGCGATGATATTTATTTAGAAGTGATAAGTTTGCCATTATACATCGGCAAATCCAAAAAAGCTCTTGCAAGACACAAATCCAGAATCATTGGAAAAGACGGGAAAACACGTGAAATAATAATGGAAATGGCCGAAGTAGATATGGCAATTTACGGTAAAACAGTTTCCATTATTGGAGAAATGGACAATATAATGGTTGCAAAAGAAGCTGTTGAAATGATTTTAAATGGATCCAGGCACAAATCAGTTTATGGATTTTTAGAACACAAAAAAGAAGAGTTGAAAATGAGAGAATTCAAAGACCTTGTCGGAATTAATGATGATGAAATCGAATTTAAAGACGGCATTGACTTTGATGAAAAAGATTAGTAGGAGCCGATCCGCTCCTAATTCCTATTTTGTGCATTTGTACCAGAAAGCCATTATCTCCAGATTCACAATAATGCCCACATCTTCCAGAAGTTCTTTTAGATTATATATCTGACCATTATAATATCTGGATTATTAATTCCCTCCTGAGATTTTTTAATGCTTTCTTCAAAAAGTAATTTAATTTTAATGTATCATTCACCTACAGACAATAACAGTTTCTTTTTGATAGTGAAAATTTGTCATCCAAAAAAATTTATTTTTCAACCTATCTATACCCATGAGTCATTTTTTCAGGATTAAGAATACTTTCAACTTCAAATAAAATTTCTTTTAAAGCACAATCTCTCTAAATTCTTGCAAAGACCTGGCAAAATTATCCAAATGTTTATGTACAGCATCTTTAATGAATTATTTAATACTATAATAATTGAATTTAGTATTCACTTCATATAAAGTTTTACTCTATAAATCAAATCAATTTCACAAGGTTAAAACAATTTTATAAGGTCAGACAACTTTTTATCTATTTCACAAATTAAGTGAAATTAGACCAACATTTACTTATCAAAGAAATATTACAAGGTTAAAACAATTTTAATGGCAGTTTACTGTTAAAATTATATTGATACTTGAAAAGTTTTATATACTTTAATCAACATATATAGATAGTGTAGTGCAAATACTATATTTTTTACATGTTTTTAAATTATTATTTTACCATATATTTATATAAGTTAGATAGGGTAGGATACGAATATTACTTTTCAAATGCTCTCTCACTTCATTTAAATATGCTCACTAATATAATTTAAACATATCAAAAAATAAGGAGGAAGAATTTTGGACCAACAACAAATGGGATTAGATTGGGAAGAAGATTTTCAAAGATTAACCCCATCTGAATTCTTTAGAAAAAATAAACAGATGTTAGGATTCACCGGTAAAATCAGATCACTGACTATTGTATTCCACGAATTGATTACAAACAGTTTTGATGCATGTGAAGAATCCGGAATCCTGCCGGACATTGACATTGAATTAAAACGTGTTGACAAGGAACATTATATCTTAAGACATAAGGATAACGGACCTGGAATTCCTGAAGACTATGTGATGCAGGTATACTGTATGATGTTTGCAGGATCCAAATTCAGAAATATTCAGTCCAGAGGACAGCAAGGTTTAGGTTGTAGTGGTTGTGTACTCCTATCACAGATGACCACAGGTAAACCTGCCCGCGTAATTTCATGTTACAAGGACGGAGATGAAATTAAAGGAGTCAAAATGAAATTCCAAATGGATGTGAAAAACAACCGCGGAATTTTAATGGAAAGGGAAGATTATCCTGCCGAAAGTACCGGAGTATGTATTGAATTACAGTTTAAAGAAGTGTCATACTCTCTTGCAGAACAGGGTGCTTTTGAATACATCAGAAGAACAATGATTGGAAACCCTCATGCAAAAATCACATTCAGAGACCCATCCGGACACAAATACATATTCAAAAGAGCGGCAGATGTTGTGCCCGTACAGCCAAAAGAAGTCCTGCCTCACCCTAAAGGTGTAAGTGCTGATGATTTAATGACCATGGCTCAGAATACTGACAGCAGAAGATACAAAAGCATGCTGACTTCATCAATGTCAAGGATGTCTGCTAAAAGAGTTGATGAAATAGCAGGAATGACAGGAATTGATATGAACAAACGTCCAAGAGACATGACATTCCAGGAAGCGGAAAATATCGTTCAATGTTTTAAGAAAATGAAATTCATGGCTCCGCCTACAGACGGACTCATACCAATCGGATCTGAGCAAATCGAAAAAGGTATGAAACAAATCCTTCAGCCAGAATTTGTAACAACAATAACAAGAAAACCTGTCACATATGCAGGAGGTGTCTCATTTATTATTGAAGCAGGTCTTGCATACGGTGGAAATGCCGGAAGAGTTGTTAATGAACAGAGAAAATCTGAAATTATGAGATTTGCAAACAGAGTCCCATTAACCTTCGATGCAGGAAGCTGTGCAATTACCGAAGCACTGAAAAGTATTGATTGGAAACGTTATGGTTTAAAAGACATGGACAATACTTCATTGACTTTATTTGTGAATATTATTTCAACCCAGGTACCATATCTTTCAACCGGTAAACAGAGTGTATCACCGGAACCTGAAATCGTTCATGAAATCAGACAGGCAACTATGAAATTAGCCCGTAAATTACAAAAACACATTAGGGCTAAGAGAGCTGCTAAAGAAAAAGAAAAACGTTCCAAAGTATTTGAAGAATACGTTCCAGTTATTATTGAAGAAGCTGCTAAACTCGGTGAAACCGGAGTTCCTGAATATCAGGAAGTCCTGGCAAAAGTAACTAAAAGAGCACTTGCCGAATTACTTGGTGAAAAAGTTGAAGATGAAGAAGAGGAAGAAGAACTTGATGCAATCATCATGGAAGAAGTTGACGAATTCGGACATGCAGTTGAAAAGGGTCAATCCGCACTAAACAGCTTCAAAGAAGATAATATTGATGATAAATTTGACGAATAGGTGATTTAAATGGGTGAAACAGAACAAAAAGAAAAATCACACAAAGAAAAAAGAAAAGAGTATACCTACAATAAATTAAAAGGATTAGGTCTGGAGATTATTGAAGATATTGAAAAAAATAAAGTTCCTAGCGTTAAAGTTCCTTCTCGTGGTACTGGAAACATTATTTACGATGATACTAAAAGATATTATGTATTAGGAGATAGATACGGTAGAAGGTCTCTAGGTAACGTGAAACAAATTAGGAAATTAGGTCAAATGGTCTATGTGGCCAATTTCTGTAAAGATCTTGTTGCCCGTGAAAAAACAGCAACCATCAGGGAAATGTATTATGTTTCAGAAGGTTGGGGAATCAGTTTTAAAACACAACAGGAATCAAACATTGTTGGAGAAGATTTGGAAGTAACCCTAGGTACCACCCGTGAAGATTTAGGATTAATGCCAGAAGAAGATGGGGCATCAGTTTACGGTGACATCAACTTAATTGATGAAGGTACAGAAATTAATGCAACTAAAATGGGAAAATCCGGATATACAATCTCACCAACAATCGACCAAGTAGACTTAAGGGAATGCAACGTTGATAAAGTATTAGCTGTGGAAACCATGGGAATGTTTCACAGATTAGTACAGGAAAATGCACACAAAAGATTTAACTGTTTGATTGTTGGACTTAAAGGACAAGCCGCCCGTGCTACAAGAAGATTTCTTAAAAGAATCAATGAAGAAAAAGGTTTACCTGTCTACATTTGTAACGACGGAGACCCTTGGGGATTTCACATTGCACAGGTAATTATTTCAGGAAGTGCAAAATTAGCTCACGTTAATGAAGATTTAGCTACTCCTGATGCTAAATTCATTGGAGTAACAGCATCTGACATTATCAATTACGATTTACCTACTGATAAACTTAAAGATGTTGACGTCATGAGACTCAAAGAGCTTTCCAAAGATCCAAGATATAAAAGTGATTTCTGGCAAACAGAAATTAAAAAGATGCTTAAAATTGGTAAGAAAGCAGAACAGCAATCTTTTTCAAAATATGGGCTTGAATATGTAGTAGATACATATTTCCCAGCTAAATTTGAAGAAATGGAAAATCAAGCATAGTCTTGGAATTTTTCATCTTTTTTTATTTTTTTATTTTCTATCATAATTTTTGAGCCAAATACTCTGATACCCATACAATATATTTAATAATCAATTATGGCGATAAAATAACTGTCAATATTAAAAATTAAAGAAAAAAATTGGAAAAGTTATTAAAATATAATTTAAATTGAAAATATTAACATTCATCATGTGTTGGATTTCAACAATATCAACAGAAGCTAAAGATTAAATATTTAGCTTAAATTATTCTATTCAATGTTTAAGAATTTATCGAATCCAGACATGACAAGAATCTCTCTTATTACATCATTTACTTTAATTACAAATGGGATGTCCTGTGGTTTTAATTTTTTTTCTGTGAGAAGTAAAACTCTTAATCCTGCACTTGAAATATATTCCAATTCCGTGAAATCAATAATTAATGAGTTGAAATTTCCAAATTCATCCATTACTTCATTTTCAAAATCTGGTGCGACAACAGTGTTGATTTTACCTTTAACAGTGATTGTTAATTCTTTATCATTGTAATCTTTTATAATATCCATCATATCACCGAATCATTTTTTTATATATTTAATTGTTTATATCCATGAATTATTAAATTTTTTGAAAATATGATAAGTTTTATATATTAAAAAAATTATATACCCTACTAGGTATAGGTTGTGTTATTATGAAACAATGTATGGATAGTGACAATTTACACAGAAGACTTAAAAAGATTATCGGACAGGTCAATGCAATTGACCGTATGATCGATGAAGATGTTCCCTGTGAACAGATATTAATGCAGGTAAATGCTGCAAAATCAGCATTACATAAAGTTGGACATATTATTGTTGAAGGACACCTGGAGAATTGTGTAAAACAGGCCATAGAAGATAAAGATTCAGATGAAGCAATAAGTGACATTTCATCAATTCTTGAATATTACTCCAGACTTTAATTTTTTTAAAACAATTCTATACCCTATGGGGTATACCTATACTAATGGAGCTGTTTAAAATGAACCTCACAAAAAATGAAAAAAAGAACATATTGCTGATAGCAATATCATCACTGAGTTTGATATTAAGTTTCGCACTGTCACTCGACTACATTTCATGGATTGCAGTAATCCTATGCGGAATACCAATATTTAAGGAATGTATAAGTGGACTGATAACTGAATTTGATATTAAAGCGGACCTGCTCGTGTCAATTGCAATTGTCGCATCAATTATTATTGGTGAAACATTTGCGGCAGGAGAAATTGCAACAATAATGGCTATAGGAGGATTTTTAGAAGAGTATACAGTATCCAAAGCACAAAGCAAAATAAAAGACCTTGTGAATATGACACCTCAATTTGCAACACGAATTAAAAACGGATACGAAGAAAAAATACCTATAAACGAAGTCAAAACCGGAGACATTCTAAAAGTACTTCCCGGTGAAAGCATTCCAACAGACGGAGTGATAATCTCCGGTGAAACATCAATTGACCAGTCATCTCTAACCGGCGAGTCACTTCCCGTTGACAAAACATTAGATGATGAAGTATACGGAGGAACTATCAATCTTTACGGTTCATTTACAATGCAGACAACAAAAATAAGCAGGGACAGTGCACTTCAAAAACTAATCAGATTAGTTGAATCATCTGCACCTGAAAATGCGAACGTTGTGCGTCAGGCAGACAAGTGGGCAACATTAATTGTGGCAATAGCATTTACCTCTGCAATATTAACATACCTCTACACATTTGAAATTGCAAGGTCTGTCAGTATTCTGGTAGTATTCTGCCCGTGCGCACTGGTACTTGCAACACCAACCGCAATAATGGCTGCAATAAGCAACCTGACAAAATATGGAATTCTTGTAAAAGACGGACAGTCAATTGAAGAACTGGCTCGAATCGATGTTTTGGCATTTGATAAAACCGGCACATTAACACACGGCACTCCCGAAGTGGTGAAAGTAGTTTGTGAGGATGAAGAGGAAATGATATACCTTCTAGCATCACTTGAATCAAAATCCGAACATCCTCTGGCAAAGGCAATTTTAAAGTATTACAATAAAAACGAACTGGCCGAGGTCAGCGAATTTGAAATGCACATCGCAAACGGAATAAGCGGAACTGTAAAAGAATCAAAAATAATAGCCGGAAACAGAAAATTTTTAAAATCACAAAACATTGCTCTAAAATACGGTGAAAACAATCCGAATAATGAGATTATAATTTATGTTGCAAAAGACGGAGAGGTTATTGGAAAAGTGCACCTTGCCGACACATTACGTGAAACTGCAAAAGAAACAATCAAAAATCTGAAACGCCTAAGGGTTAGAACTACACTGCTCAGCGGAGATAACAGTAAAACAGCAAATCATATTGCAAGCGAAGTAAAAATTAGAAATGTTAAAGCAGAATGTCTTCCCGAAGATAAAACCGACTATATTCAGGGCGAACAGAGAAAGGGAAATAAAGTTGCAATGATCGGGGACGGGATAAATGATGCTCCTTCGCTTAGAAAGGCAGATGTGGGAATCGCAATGGGAAGCATCGGAAGTGACATGAGCATTGAAGCGGCAGACATTGCACTGATTAACGACAATATCAGCGACATACCTCATCTGATTGCACTTGCAAGAAAAACAATACGAACCATTAACATTAGCATTGGCTTTGCGGTATCTCTTAATAGTGCGGCAATGGGACTGGCAATTTTAGGATATTTGAATCCAATTGAAGGAGCTTTAATCCACAATATATCATCAGTGGCAGTGATTCTTTATTCAGTGCTGCTTACCAACTATACAAGTTCGGAAAGGAATCTGAAAACCCCCAAGAAATTAGGTATACCTAAAACTTTAAATACATCAGGCAGATAAATATTAAAATGGTGAATAGCTATGGCTGAAAAAGAAATTAAGGTTGTGGGCATGCACTGCCCATCATGTGTAAATGCAGTTGAACTATGTTTAAAAGACGTTGACGGAATTGAAGATGCGAAAGCCGATTTGAACTCCGGCATAACCACAATCACAATGTCCGGCGACGTAAGTGATGCTGACATCAGTGAGGCTGTTGAAGAAGCAGGATTCAAAGTGGAATAGCATTACTTACCCCTTTCTTTTTTTAGGAATTCCATTAAAATATCCAATATTTCATGATTATTCCCGCCAACTAAAAGGTTATGTTTAACATTATCAAAAACAATCAAACGGGAGTTTTTAATTTTACCTTGAAGTTTTCTTTCCAGGCTTAATCGGGAAATTTCATCATATTTTCCGGCCAGAATTAAAGTCGGAACATTAATGTCAGACAGTTCCTCGTCAATATCAAAACTCAGACACACATCAACAGCCTTTATATAAGCTTCGGTATCAGCGGTTTGAGAGGCAGTTTGTCTTAACAAATCCAATTCCACTTTATTTGATTTTATAACATCCGGACACAATACCTTCGGTAAAATCAAATTGTAAAACTCCTCAAAACTCACATTTAATGCTGCTTTAAACTGATTTAAAATATCTTTCAGATAATCATCGCATTTTGAAAACCCACTCATCACAACAAGAGATGTGACATAATCCTGATATCTGACCGTGAAATCAATTGCAATAGCCCCTCCCAGAGAAAATCCAACCATATGTGCTTTTTTAATATTCAATTCATCCAGCAGTTTTTTTAAATCTTCAACATAAGATGTCCGGGTTACATCATCAGTTAACTCCGACTGTCCGTGACCCGGCAAATCAAATCTAAGGATTTGGTGAGTATCCTTTAAATTGGCTGCCAAAAATTCCCAGTAAGTTAAATTATCAGAAAGCCCATGGATAAAAACAACAGTTTCACCCCTGCCTTCAACTTTATAGTACATATCCATATGTTTAATGAATATTACCTAAATATTTAATGCATATTTAAATCCCCTTAACAAGGAATGAAATCCCATTTTCATGAGATTATTATGATATAGATATTCTTTGAGTGTCAAACAATTTATCTTAATAGTGAAAGAATACTCTGAACTCTTTAAGGTTAGAGATAAATTTCAAAAAAAAGTGCATCGAGAATACCTTTCAAATACTCTCTGATGTACTATAAATAAAAAACAAATAAATTAATAAATGACAAAGAGTAATCAAACTTTTTTCAACAATAAACAAGTCAAAAAAAAAGTTAAAATAATCGAATATTGTCTGAACCTTCGGGACGATGGAGATAGCACGGCAATCCTATACTCACCGGAGCATACAGCCCGTGAAGTAAGAATCCTCAAGTTCTACAAAGTGGAGGTGGTTCAAGAATCTCCAAAGAGAAGTATTCCTCCCCAAATAACATCTGAAAAAATAACTTCCCCAAACAATAATATCAAATTTTAAATAACTTAACCAACAAACCATTAAGCATATAATAAATTAATTATTATAAAAAAGGGATTAAAATGAAAACTGTTGCAATAAATGGTTATGGAACCATCGGTAAAAGAGTGGCTGATGCTGTTGCCGCTCAGGACGATATGAAAGTAATTGGTGTTAGTAAAACTAGACCCAACTACGAAGCAAGAACTGCTGTTGAAGAAAAAGGCTATCCTTTATACATTGGAATTCCCGAAAGAGAACAATTATTTAAAGATGCCGGAATTGAAATAGCAGGTACTGTTGAAGATATGATTCAAGAAGCAGATGTCGTTGTTGATTGTACTCCCGGAAGTATCGGTCCGCAAAACCTTGAAATGTATAAAAAAGCTGGCGTTAAAGCTATTTATCAGGGTGGAGAAGACCATGAGTTAACCGGTCTTTCATTTAATGCTATTTCAAATTATGATGATTCCTACGGTGCAGATTATACCAGAGTAGTTTCATGTAACACTACAGGACTCACCCGTACATTATCAACAATCGATCCGATAGCAGACATTAAAAAAGTAAGGGCAGTGATGGTTAGAAGAGGATCAGATCCGTCTGAAATTAAAAAAGGACCAATTAACGCTATTGTTCCAAACCCTCCTAAAGTACCTTCCCACCATGGTCCGGATGTAAAAACCGTAATGAACGGAATTGATGTTACTACCATGGCATTACTCGTACCTACTACCCTGATGCACCAGCACAACATCATGGTTGAAATCAACAACGACGTTGAAACCGAAGAGATTGTTGAAGCACTGGAAAAACGTTCAAGAGTAATAGTAGTGTCCGCTGAAGAGGGATTAGGTTCAACTGCCGAGTTAATGGAATATGCCAAAGAACTTGGAAGAAACAGAAACGATTTATATGAAATTCCTGTCTGGAAAGAATCCATTAATGTTGTGGGAAATGAACTGTTCTACATGCAGGCAGTACATCAGGAATCCGATGTAATACCTGAAAATATTGATGCAATTCGTGCACTTCTTGAAATGGAAAGCGACAACGAAAAATCAATCGCCAAAACAAACAAAGCAATGGGAATATTATAATTCCCACATTTTACTATTTTTTTTAACTGATACATATGAAACATAAAGTACTTTTCGGACCTGCGGGAAGTCCGGTTAATTACAAGGGAGCAGCATATAAAGCTCCAAAATACATTCATCGTGAAGGACTTGACTCCTATGAATACCAGTCACCTTACGGTGTGAGAATCGGCGAAACATCTGCTTCAACATTAAAAGATGAATCCGAAAAGCATGATATTTTAATTTCAATGCATGCGCCGTATTACATCAATTTATGTGCAAAGGAAGAGTCCAAACTTGACAAAAGCATCGGCCATCTGATAGCTGCCGCTCGTGCAGGTGAATGGATGGGTGCATACCGTCTGGTATTTCACCCCGGAGCCTACCTCAACAGAAAACCTGAAAAAGCAATGGAAATATCAAAAAATACCGTTAACCGATTGTTTGAAGAACTTGAAGCTGAAGGAATTGAAGAGTTTACCTTTGCTCCCGAAACTACAGGCAAAAGAACACAACTCGGAAATGTTTCTGAAGTTGTGGAGTTATGCGCAACATTCGACCACTTTGAACCTACAATTGATTTTGCGCATGTTCATGCAAGAGGCCGTGGGTTTTTAAACAAAAAAGAAGATTATAACTGCATATTTTCAATAATCGAGGACAATCTTGATATTGACATTCTGCACTGTCATTTTACCACCATCGAATACGGCCAAGGTGGCGAAGTAAAACACCATGTACTGGCTGAAAGTGATGAATACGGTCCGAATATAAGGGATTTACTTTCCAATTTAATTGATAATGGCTGGAATGCAAATATTATTTGCGAAACACCTGAACGTGACCTTGATGCATTGAAGATGAAGAAAATCTATGAAGAGATGATTTAATAGTTTTTCACCGAATCGATTAAATCATCCATATCACTGAATAAATCATTAACATCATCATTATCTTTTTTATTTGAACTTAAAAGGATAACAAGTTCGTTTATCAGATCCTCCATTTTATCAACGAAGGTGTTTAACAGACCAATTTTATTTTCAATTTCATCGTCAACCAGTCCGCTGTCATCCAGTTCAATCATTTTTCGGGTTATCTGTAGCTGATTATAAAACAGCTGATTGGACTTTCTGATTGCTGATGTGAATCTGGAATAAGAAGCATGATTCGGTTCGAATAATTTTTCAACGAGTTCCGATGCCCTTGACTGTTTTAAATTATAATCTTCTTCTATCCGATTTACTTGGGATTCATATTTTGACGAAACCCTGACTACTTCTGTTTGCGGGCCATGATAGACCTTTTTTCCGCATTGTGTGCAGAAATGCTGATTCGCCACCAGTCTGGCTCCGCAGTAAATACAAAAATGATTATGATTATCTTGGGATGTCATTTTACAAAAAACCTATTTTTTAACATGAATATGGCGAATGTATTTAATGTTTCCTACAAATCACCGGTTTATTATAACTTTTTATTGCTATTTAAGTTTATCGAAAGTTTTTAAAAAATAATTCAACAAATTTTTAATGTATTAATTGCGATTAATTCCATTAATGTTTCAAATAATCAACTATAAACCGTTTAAATTGAATTATATTTATACAATTAAAGTTGATGATAAAAATGTTTTTGAGATTCATTCAGCATCACTAAAAAGATAATTGCCAATATTTGAAAACA
>CACZNW010000194.1 GCA_902782595.1 uncultured Methanobrevibacter sp.
TAAAATATTAAAATCAGTGAAAATTATAAAAAAAAGAAATTTTAAGAAATATGATTATTTCTTAATTGAGTTTATTGCACTTTGTGCACCCTGTTTTACAAAACCGCTTTCATCATCAAGCAGTTTTTCAAGTGCTGGGATTGCCTTTTCATCTCCAAGATTACCAAGTGCCCATGCAGCTGCACCTCTTACTCTCCAGTCTTCATCATTTAAAGTTTCGATTAAAGGTTCAACAGCAGGTTCGCCCATACGTGAAAGAGCAGTGGATGCTTCTCTTCTGACTAGTTTGTTGTTGTCTTTAAGAGTGTCAATTAAAGCAGGAATAGCTTTAGGGTTATTGATTGCACCTAATAAAGTAGCTGCATTTAATCTGATTTGTTTTTTTCTGCTGGATAAAGCTTCAATTAATGGATCAACAGCTTCATCGGCTCTTAATTCTAATTCACCAATTGCGTCTTCAACAACAAAGTCATCTTTATCGTTTAATAATTCAATCAATTCATCGATAGTTCTTTCCATTTTAATCCCTCGTGTAAGTAAAGGTGTTTGACTACTATTACATTATGTAATTAATATATATTATACGTTTATAAATATAAAAGTATTTCGATAACATACGAACAAAATTAACATTATATAATATAACATAAATATTATTAATATACGAACAAAATTGTCATTAAGTGAAATAATGTATAATATTGCAATAATTGGTGGAGACGGAATAGGTCAGGAAGTAATGTCCGCATGCGAATATTTACTTGATAAAATTGACATAGAATTTAGTTTCCAATATGGAGAAGCGGGTTTTGACTGTTATAATAAAAATGGAACAACATTACCCGAAAAAACAATAAAAATAGCCAATAAAAGCGATGCCGTGTTATTCGGAGCATCAACATCAACACCCGGCGAACCGAGTCCAATAATAAATTTAAGAAAAGCATTGAACGTATATGCAAACATAAGACCTATCAAATCATACAAAGGTGCCAACTGCCTTCGCAATGATATTGACTTTGTAATAGTAAGAGAAAACACTGAAGGACTGTATTCACAGGTTGAATATCATGACGAAAATAAAGTAATCGCCGAACGCCACATTACACGTAGTGCATCCGAGAGAATATCAAAAGCCGCTTTCAACCTTTGTATTAAAAGAGAAGAAAGCAAGGTGACATGTGTTCACAAAAGCAACGTCTTGAAAAAAACGGACGGAGTCTTTAAGGAATCTTTTTATAAAGTGGCAGAACAGTACCCTCAAATAAAAACCGAAGACTACTACGTTGATGCAATGGCAATGTATCTTATAACACAACCGCAGAACTTCGACGTGATTGTGTCAAGCAACCTGTTTGGAGACATTTTATCTGACGAAAGTGCAGGACTCATAGGAGGACTTGGCCTGGCACCATCCGGAAATATCGGTGATCACAACGGATTATTTGAACCTGTGCACGGCTCAGCACCTGATATTGCAGGTAAACATATAGCAAATCCCTGTTCCATGATACTGTCTGCAGCAATGATGCTTGATTATCTTGGCGAATGGGAAATATCAAACAATATAAAAGATGCTGTTGAAAAGGTAATAGCTGACTGTAAAATTAAAACTCCCGATTTGGGAGGAAATTCCTGCACAATGGATGTTACAAAAGCTATTTCAAAGGAGTTGATTTAAATGCTAAATATCACCACTTTTTTGGATGCCAATTCAAAAAGACTGGACAAGAACGTTTTATACAACCCGACAACAGGAAACCGGTATAACTCAGGTGAAATATTATCAATTATTTCTGAAATCGGACGTGACCTAAAAGATTTGGGAATAAATAAAGAAGACAGAGTGTTGATTTATTTAAATAATTCCGAAGAATATTTATTTTCACTTTTTGCAATTTGGAGAATTGGAGCCATAGCTATTCCGGCAAATAGAATTTTCACCGCAAATGAATTGGAATACATTGTCAGCGATTCAAAAGCTAAATTAATGATAACAGATGAAGATGCAAAAAATTTAATAGATATTGAGACGTATATTCCTCAAAACATTGCTGATTTTAAAGATTGTGATGTTTTAGAAGCGGAAAATACCGATTGGGATGACTTATGTCAACTCCAATACACATCAGGCACAACCGGAAAACCAAAAGGGGCAATGCTAACTCATGGAAATTATTTCACTGCAATTCACAATGAATGTGACGTATTGACCTTAAAACAGGACGATGTCTATCTTGGAATATATCCTATGGCACACGTTGGTCTTTCATGGTCTATTTCAGCACTCAGATCTGCCGCATATTATATTTTAATGGAGCAGTTTAACCTTGACGAATACCTTGATTTATGTCAAAAAGAGTGTGTTACTGTTTTAACCGGAATGCCTCCGGTAATACATTCGCTTACCACAATGGATAAACATGAAGAATTAAAAACCGTTAGGGAGATTGTCTCGGGTGGAGGACCATTGCATAAAAAAATATGGAAGGATTTCCATGAAACCTATGCAATACCTATCATAAATGCCTACGGATTATCCGAAACAATAGTTATTGGAACAGGTACAGTCATCAGACCTGAAGATTATCGTGAAGCGGACAGATTTGAAAGTGTAGGTCATCCCGTTTGTTTTTCAGAAGTTAAAATTGTAGATGAAGATGACTCATCAAAAACATTGCCAAAATATGAGCAGGGCGAAATTGCACTTAGGGGACCTGCAGTTGCCAAGGGATATTGGGGCAATGCCGAAAAAACCAGAGCATCATTTTTAGATGACGGATGGTTTTTAACAGGAGATATTGGATATCTTGATGAAGACAATCGTTTATTCATTACAGACAGGAAAAAAGACATGATTGTAATGAGCGGATGGAAAATCTATCCGACAGAAGTTGAGGAAGTTTTAATAAAATATCCTGAAGTAAAGGAAATTGCAATTTTCAGTATCAATGACTGTCACAGAGGAGAAATTCCAGTGGCGGCGGTTGTTTGGGAAAATAACCCTGATGATGAAGGATTAATCAGTTTTGCCCGCAAGAACCTCTCAAGATATAAAGTTCCAAGGAAAATATTTGCACTTGATGAACTTCCAAGAGTGAATGGATGGAAACTGCTTAGAAGAGAATTGAGAAAAATGTTTAAAGAGTAACCTTGTAGAAACCATATCAAAATTTAGGTTAATATCGATTTTATTAACTTATTTTCTTTAAATAAGGCTTTTAAAGCCATTATA
>CACZNW010000195.1 GCA_902782595.1 uncultured Methanobrevibacter sp.
AAATCCGGTTTGGGAAAAAATATAAGATGGAGGGGGGAATTGTTGGTGATGTTAACAATTCCTTTTAATCTTTGCACATTTTGTCTATCAGTGTTAGTGATGCGCCTTCATAACTCAAGAAGAAGAATGTGTTGTATGCGAGTCCGGATATTCCGGTGGATATTACTGTTCCTCCGAATACTTCGCCAAATCCTCCTGCAAGGGCGTTTCCAACAATAAGTGTTACTGCGGTTTGAAGTCTGTTGTAGTTCACGTCGAATGTGTTTGATATGATGACTGCTGATGTGGCAGCTCCGATTGCGGCTCCAACTCCAAATCCTACTGCAAAACCGATTGCAGGATTTGCGGTAAGAATTCCTGCTGCAACACCTGCTGCTACACTTGCAACGGTTGATGCAATCACAAGGACTCTTGAAGTGGTTGCGGATAGACTTTTTTCGTAGTGGACAAGGCCGATTCCGTTACTCCAGTCTTTACCGTTAAACATTACAACTCCATTCTGTGCATTGCAGATATGATCTCCTCCGCCATAGGCATAGTTTCCTTTGAAACTGCAGTTGTTAAGCTGTAAAACGCCCTGGTTGAATATTGCTCCGCCGTATTTTGCATAGTTGTCGATGAATTTGCAGTTGGTGCAGTACATGCGTCCGCTGTTGATTATTGCAGCTCCCCAGTCTCTGCAAATCAGGTAGTTCATTCTGTTTTTGTATAATGTTACGTTGTTGAGATATCCGGTTCCGCCGAAGTTTTCTATTGCTGTGTTGAATCCTTCGATTTTCAGGTTGGATATTGCAAGTATTGTGTCTTCGTTTATTGTTGAGAATTTGTTTTCATCGTCATCTTCTGATTCACAGTAGACTCTTGATCCGTTTCCGTTAATGTTGATTACATCGAATTTTTTATCTTTCGGATTCCAGGTCATTTTTGATTTGATGTCAAGATTTTTGGTGAAAACCACGTTAATTGATTTGACTATATTTGTCCTGTCCTTTTTTGGAAGTGATTTTATGAATTTGGAAAAAATGTCACTGCTTAATGAGCATGCCTTTTCATAATCTCCGAGATTTGACACTTTAACTGTTTTGTAGAGGTTCTGATTGACGTCGTATGAGGATGTAGGCAGTTTGCGGAATATGTCGTTTATACTTTTGACCTTGGTGAATAAAAGGTGTTTTTCATATGACATACCGTCGGCGATATTTGCGCTGATGACAAATTCAAAAGTGCTGTTGTCAAGGTATCTTCCGTAGAATGTGGTATACTGGTCAATATGGTTAATTCCACCTCTGATAATAGTGAAATATATCAGGGGGACAATGTTGATGTCTTTTTTAATGAACTTTATGTTGTGGATTTCTTTGAGGTATTTTTCATCCAGGTTTAATCTGGATCCTTCAATTACGCTTAAGGCGTTGTTGAATCTGGATGATATGGCGTAGTGTTTTACTTTTGGACTTATGTATACTGCTTCACCGGCAAGCTGTGATCCGCAGTTTATGAATGTTGAATTTTCAATCTGCAGGTTTTCGTCGTTGATATATACTGCACCTGCAACTATTCTTGCAGTGCTGTTGATGAAACGGCAGTTCTGTATTTTACCGTTTTTTCCGTTCCATTTCACTGCACCACCGCTTTCGGCTGAAGTTTCACAAAAAGTGCAGTCTGATAAAAATCCATTGTTTCCAAGCCAGATGACTGGTGTGAAATCGTTTTTGAAATTTTTAAATATGATATTTTTCAGTGTCACGTTGTCTGCGAAGATGTAGAATCCTGCCTGATTATTGTTTGCGTCAATTATGTGTCCGTTACCGTTGATTACTGTGTTGCCTGATTTTATGATGATTAATGCATTTTTGGTTAAGTTGTAATCCTGGTTGATATTGTAGGTGCTTCCAGGTTTTAGATTTGAGATGTCACTGTTTAAGTCGTCTATGTTTTTTGTACTGTTTTCAGCCGGAGCCTGTACTTCAGATTTCATGCTGATTTGGCTGTGGCTGTTTTCAGATGGTGCCTGTACTTCAGATTTCATGCTGATTTGGCTGTGGCTGTTTTCGGTGGAGGTTACTGTTTCGTTTATATGGTAGTCAGTGTTTTCTATGTTTATGTTTGTTTCTTCGGTTTGCTGTATTTCTGTTGTGTTTAAATGACTGGTGTCTGATGCGCTGACGCATGATGCTGCCAGGAGTATCAGCGCACATGCCATCAATAAACACAAAATGTTTTTGTTTTCAAATATCTTCATTATTTTTCTCTCCGATGTAATCATTTTTTTTTGGAGCAATTCAAATTGTTTTTTCTAGATTATAATGTATGAAAAAGACCATATATAAAGGTTTTCGAATGTAAGTGCTCACTTGCATCTTAAAAAACAAAATTAATGAATAATTACTAATTAATTATGATATAAAAAGATTTTAGATTGTTGATTGAAAAATTCATGCGATTTGTGGATTTAACATTTTCATTTTTAATGTGTGTTTATGTGATTTTTCAAGTTGAAATTCCTCAAAATCAAAAAAGGATTCAGATAATAATTCAAAAAAATTCAAACCAATACTGGGAAATAAAAGATCTTTTCAAATTACTCAAACATGGACTCAACATGAGAGAAATACACTGATATACTCCAAACTGTATATTTAAATGTATTTTAGGAGTCCTAATCATATCACAAGGATTCTACTCAAAAACAGCCATACAACAATTATATGAGTACTAGAAAATTCAGACCTCTATATATTTTTAGTCACACCAAAAAATTTATAAGGCATGACAATATTATATAACAATAGTTATAATAATAACATATGTTATAACTTTGAAAATAATTGTTAATATACAATAAAAATTAAATAAATATAATAGGAGAATAAAATATGGAAAATATACCAGAATTAAAAAGAGGAGTCCTAAACAGCATTACAGATGCTATAGGAAACACTCCAATCGTAAGATTAAATAATTTAACAAAAGATTTAAAAGCAGAAGTTGATGTTAAAATTGAATCATTCAACCCGACAGGCAGTGTTAAAGATCGTGTTGCAGTTGCAATGATTGAAGATGCAGAAGAAAAAGGATTATTGAATGCTGATTCAGTAATTATAGAACCGACCAGTGGTAATACAGGTATCGGCCTTGCATTTGCAGCGGCTGCAAAAGGATACAGGTTAATTTTGACCATGCCCGAAACAATGTCTGTCGAGAGAAGAAAATTCCTAAGTGTTCTTGGAGCAGAATTGGTACTGACTCCCGGTGCAGATGGAATGGGAGGAGCAATTGCAAAGGCAAAGGAATTGGAGGAAAACACTGACAATGCTATTATTTTAGGTCAGTTTGATAATCCGGCAAATGTAAAAATCCATGCTGAAACCACCGCCCAAGAAATCTTAAGGGACACAGAAGGGAAAGTCGACATTGTCATTGCGGGAGTAGGTACCGGCGGAACCATTACAGGAATTGGAAAAGTCCTAAAAGAAGAGGTTCCGGATGTAAAAATTGTTGCAGTTGAACCAAAAGACTCACAAACATTAGGTAAAGGAGAAAAAGGACCTCATAAAATCCAGGGTATAGGGGCAGGATTTGTCCCGTCAATTTATGATGACAGCGTAATAGATGAAATTATTCCGGTTGAAAATGAGGATGCAGGTAATACTCTGATTGCACTTGCAAAAAAGGAAGGTATTTTTTCAGGTATATCCTCCGGAGCAGCTACCTGGGCAGCGTTATATTTGGCTAAAAAAGAAGAAAATGAAGGAAAAAGAATAATAGCTATTTTACCGGACAATGGTGAAAGATATCTCTCTGTCGACTGGTTATTTGAATAAGGTAATTATTTATACTATATGTTATATAAATTAAAACATAACATATGGCGAGGTTTATCTGATGTTCAACAATTTGAGGGCTGAAATTAAAGCTATTAAAGAAAAGGATCCCGCTGCAAGGTCAACATTAGAGATTTTCTTATGTTACCCCGGATTTTATGCTTTATTGATGCATAGACTCAGTCATTGGTTGTGGATTCATTCTTTTAAGCTTTTGGCACGTATGATTTCTAATCTTGCCAGATTCATTACGGGCATAGAAATTCACCCCGGAGCGACATTCGGTAAACGAGTATTTATTGACCATGGAATGGGTGTTGTTGTTGGTGAAACAACAATTGTTGGTGATGATGTGTTGATTTATCAGGGAGTAATCCTTGGTGGAACCACTACCAACAAAGGTAAAAGGCATCCGACAGTTGAAAATGGAGTAATTATTGGAGCTGGTGCTAAAGTAATGGGAAATATTACAATCGGAGAATACTCCAAAATAGGTACCGGAGCTGTGGTTCTAAAGGATGTTCCTCCCGAATCAACATGTGTAGGTGTACCTGGAAGGATTGTTAAAAGTAAAAATAAAAGCCATATTGTTGATTTAGAACATAATAAGTTACCTGACCCTGTTGCAGAAGCTATCCGTTCATTGGAAAAACAGATTGAAGATGCTGAAAAACTTATTCAAATTTTACTTGATAAAAACGGAATATGTGTAACAGAGGATATGGTAGATGAAGAAGTTGATTGCGGAGACTTATTAAAAAAGGACAGTGATTTAAAATGAAACCACCCTGTGAAATCGTTGTATGGTATGTAATACCTGCAATTAGATCTGAATTGGCAAAAGAGCTTCTGAATTTAGGAATGAGGCAGAAGGATGTTTCTGAACTTATGGATATTACTCAGCCTGCGGTATCTCAGTATATCACTGATAAACGTGGTAGCGGAATTAAACTTGATGATGACACAAAAGATATGATTCATGAATTTGCTCGTCAGTTGTCAGAAGGTGAAGCTACCAAAGCAGATTTGATACCAAGGACATGTATTATCTGTAAAAATGTTGAAACGGTTGACGTGTTGTCCCAGCTTAATATTGATACGTCTGAACTGGGTGAAGATTGTCAATCCTGTTTGGGTTCGGAAGCTGAAATTGGTGATGAATAGTAAAGTATTTAAACTATTAATTACCAATATTTTATTATACTTTTTTAGTTAGTGGCAAGTTTACCGAGTGGCTAGGTGTGTGGCTGCAGACCATAATACGGGGGTT
>CACZNW010000196.1 GCA_902782595.1 uncultured Methanobrevibacter sp.
CATATATTAAAATAATATTAAATAATTATTAAAATGAGAGTGTAATTTATGGAATGTCATTATCATCCTGAAAGAGAAGGCACAGACACATGTGCAATATGTGGAAAATCAATATGTAAAGAATGTGGTTTGGAAATCGCCGGAAAAATTTACTGTAAAGAATGTTTAGAATCAATCGTAGGCATTGAACTTGACAGCCGTGCCAAACAACAGGCACAGGAACCTGTAAAAAAAGAACCTGCAAGATTGAATAAACAGCCTGTTGATGAAACAGTTTCCCAGCCACAACAAGCTGAAGAAATAACACCTGCTCCTCAACAGGAAACACCTCATGAAATCAGACAGATTCATGAAGACTCTCCATATAATGTTAGAAACACTACTCCTTCATATCCGGAATCATCCCAGTTACATGAATCCGAGGTTCAACCTCCGGTAGAAGAAATTACCCGACAGGCACCAGAACCACAAATTACACAAACCGATGATTATATTTACCCAGATCACTCTTATGAACCAGAACCAACAAGCGCAAGACAAGAGTTGGAAGACAAATATGAAAGATATCTTGATGATTTGTATTTCGATGAAGAGGAAGTTCCTTTAGATGAACAGTTAGCTAAAGACGAGGAACAATACGGATCTTTAACTAGAAAACCTTATACACCTAGAGAAGAGCCTGCAGAACCTCAACAGGAACCTCCACAACAACAAATATTAAAAGAAAGTAAAAAACCTGTAAGGGAGGAAACTCCTGAAGAAATGGAAGCCAGACTTAGAGCTGAAATTTTAGCTGAGAAAAACGGTGAGAAAAAAATTAAAGACAGGACCCTAGAAGAAGAAGCTCCCGAATCCAATATCCACAATATAAATTACAAAGATGAAAAAGAACCTATGGGTGCCGTTGATATCCTATTGACAATTATCCTAATTATCATCATTTTAGTTGTAATATATTACATTATTTACATTTTCATGTTAAGTACATTCTACCCAACATTTATTGATGCAATATATGGACTCAGCAATCCGCAAAATGTAATTAATAATATTTTAGCCCCTAAATAATGAAATATTTTCATTATTTATTTTTTCTTTAAATTTTTCCAAACTATTTTTATTTTTATATGCCAATATCCTGATATTAGCAGGATATTTTTCTATATACTCCGAGATATTTTTTTTACTTATAGGATTTTCAAGAATGCTTAAAACCCTCTGACGGAAATGTGATGAAAATCCGTATGAAATCGCATCCTCCAGTTTTTCCAAATCCCCATAGGGTCTTGAATCGATTATTCGTTGAGCGAGTTTATCACTGAAGAGATTTAAATTGGACAATTCGTCAAATGGCAAATTATTTGCAGATTCAAGAATTGAATCCGTATCTCTAATACCGTAGATTATTGAATTATTGCCTATTTCCCTTTTCAATACCTCGATTGTTTTTCGAGGCATCATGTCTGTAACTTCATCAAAATTATCCTTTAAAATACTTTCACGAATAAGTGTTCCGCTTACGCCTTCAATACGTTTTACAAAAATGAATTTGTTTGTGTAGTCGAATCCTATTTTACTTAGGGAATTTGAAAATGAGGTTATCACATAATTATCTTCTTCGAGTTTGCCTTTTAAAAGGATTTCATTTGTTGTTTTATCAACAATCCTGTAGGGTTTTGATGCAACATGATGCCCCTGGCTGATTCTTTTTAAAATCTCGTCCATGCCTTCAACGGGCTTGTATCCTCTTGGAATATAGTCGGTGTTCAGTGCCTTAAACATTCTACACAGACACAGTGAATACTGGCCGGATCCCATTATTCCCATGGGAGGGCCTTCCACAACAATGTCTGCACCTACAGAAATTGCAATTTCCGCTCGGATTTCCCTTGGCAATATATACGGTATGCCTCTGCCACTTCTCTCAAATAACCCCGGCACAACAGCTACAAATAACGAGTCGGAAAACATGTCTTTTGCAGTTTTCATGCAATGAAAATGACCGTTATGTAAAGGATTATACTCAGTGAAATCAGACACCAAAAGGGTATCTGAAGAAGTATCCGAAATCTCACACTCACAACTCAAATCATTATAAAATAATTCCATATCTCTTTTAAGAATATCTGAAACTTGAGACATGATAAGAAGTTTGGATTTTAAATTAAAAAAAAGTTATGTTTTAAAAATATGAAAAACAAATATTAAACCAGAAGGTGATAATCATGGAATTAGTTTTGAAAAACTGCAGTCTAATCGATGAAAACGGAGAATATTTTATAAAAGTTGAAGACAGTAAAATAACAGACATTTCAAAAACCCCAATTAAGGCTGATGAAATGATTGATGTGAAAGGCAATTATGTTCTTCCAGGATTTATCGACCCCCATATTCACTTCAGAGACCCCGGTCTGACTCATAAGGAAGACTTCAAAACAGGAAGTCTTGCCGCAGCATATGGAGGATTTACAACAGTAATCGATATGCCGAATACACTTCCTAAGACAAACACCTATAATGCACTTAAACAGAAGATGAAAATCGCCGATGAAAAATCCGTGGTTAATTTCAGGCTTCAGGCAGGCCACAACGACCTTGAGGAAATGAAAAAAATGTGCAGTTTAAATCCTGTTTCATTTAAGGTATTTATGGATTTGGAAACCGATGAAAGTTTGGAAAAGATATTTCATGATTTATCCGTTTTAAAAGACACTACAGATTATAACGGCCTTGTTGCAACACACTGTGAAAAAAAAACAATTGTTGAAAAAGAGACTGCTGAATTAAAAGAAAAAAGTGAAAATTCTGCAATTGACTACACCTATGCCAGACCTACACGGTCTGAAGACACATCTGTCAGACAGGCTATTGAACTTGCAGAGGCAAATGATTTGCGACTGCATATCTGTCATCTAAGTTCAAGCAAATCATTGAGTATGGCAAAAAGTGCAAGTAAAAGGTTGCCTATAAGCTGGGAATTTACACCTCATCATTTACTGCTCGATAATTCAGCATATGATATATATGGTACACTAATTAAAACCAATCCTCCCCTTCGACCGAAAAGTGAAAGTGTAAATATCAGTGACCTGGATGAAAACTCAATAATAGGAACAGACCATGCCCCTCACACACTCGAAGAGAAAACCAAGGACACCTGGACATCATCACCGGGAATACCTAACCTTGAAACTGTAGTGCCGCTGATTTTAACTGAAGTCAACAGAGGAAATCTGGATTTGAAACTGATACCTAAAATATTCAGCGAAAATGCCGCAAAAGTTTACGGTTTAACCACAAAAGGAAAAATAGACATTGGATATGACGCCGATTTTACCGTAATCGATTTAAAACAGGAAGGCAAATTCAATATTGAAACATTTAAAACAAAAGCAGAATATTCTCCGTTTGACGGATGGAAATATAAGGGATTGGCAGTAATGACAATAGTTAACGGAAAAATAGTAATGAATAAATTAAACTGATTTTTTAAAAAAGAAAAAATAAAGGTGTGTTAACACACCTATTTATAACATAATGCGTCTACAGTACATGCCTCAATACATTGACCACATAAGGTACAGAATCCTGCAATTGGTAATTTAGGATCATCTGTTTTGTGGATCATGTCATAAGGACATGCTTCGATACAGTCACCACATTGGTCACATTTAGATGGGTTGAATAAGATTCTGTCTCTTAAAACAGGTTCTCCATCAATGGTTACTTCATATTGATCTACTTTTAATGCGTCGTTAGAACACATTGAAGCACATGCTCCACATCTAATACAACTAGTGAAAGATGGTTCCGCACCGGTCTCTACTAAAGCAGGGCAAGACATACCGGTTTTGGTAACTACACGAATAGCTTGAGTAGGACATTTGTTAGCACATGCACCGAGGAAATCACATTTTTCTGCATCTCTTCCAATACCTTCTGCATCTACAGGTGCACCTTCACCCCATTCTACATCAATATCTAATGCATCAACA
>CACZNW010000197.1 GCA_902782595.1 uncultured Methanobrevibacter sp.
AAAAAATAAGGAAGTAGTCCTATCCGGAGTCGAACCGGAGTCACAAGTTCCAGAGACTCGTATGATTGCCATTACACCATAGGACTACAAATTACATTAAATTTTAGAATCCAATTTACAAAAAAATATGATAAATTTAGAATTCTATTAAACTATATGTTGGTTCATAGATATAAAATTTTCCTATTTTTTTTGAAAGTAATGAATAACAATGAAAACTTCAAATGTCTTCAATATTACATTTCAACCCACTTATGAATGTTACAGTGAATATTATAATGTATGTTGCCAGCAATCGATGAATTGAATTATATTAATAAGTTAGATATATGTTGAACATTTCCAAAATAAGTTTCAAATCCTAATGGGAAGTTATGTCAAAACCAACAATTGAATGAAAAGAAAATAGTTATTAATTCTTTTAACATAACAGTGAGAACTTTCATCACCAATCAATTATGAATTCCTACAACACTGAAGAATATCCGTTCTTAGAATCAATTTTAAAATTATCATTCAGGTAATTGCCTTCCATATCAACCAAGACAACATTTAAATCCAAATCAAAATGCTGCAGGCATCTTTGACGAATTGTATCGGCAATGCTGTTTGAAACTTCAATGGAAATGTTGAGTTCTTCCAATATATCCATCATATCATCAGTTGTTTTAGAATCAAACAATCTTTGAATATCCTTTTGTGATGCTCCGCATAAAGCAGCATGAGCAACCATTATTTCACGCCTGCCATCGGCAACAGCATGTTTTGTATTGAATATTCCCCCAGCAACTTTAATTAATTTACCTATGTGGCCAAAAAAGGTGAAACTAGTTATTCCCCTTTTTTCCGCTTCTTCAAACATAAATCCGACATAATTGCCCGTTTGTATAATCTGCTCTTTAGTTACATTCAATTTTTTTAAAGCGAGTTTTTCTCCGATATTACCCGGAACAAAAACCAAATCATCAATGTTTGAAGCCAAAGCAACATCCAGCTGCGTAACAATGGAATTTTTATATGCATCACTTGACATTGACCTTGCAATACCGGTTGTTCCCAAAACAGATATTCCTCCAACAATGCCCAACTTTGGATTCATTGTTTTTTTGGCTATTTTTTCACCTTCAGGGATGGAAATGGTTACCCTTGCAATTTTTCCATCCGGAATTTTATCCTTCAAGTTTTCTAAAATCATGCGACGGGGAACAGGATTGATTGCATATTCCCCCACTGGAATCTGAAGGCCAGGTTTTGTTATTTTACCAACACCTTCCCCTCCAGTAATTATAACTGAAGATTCTTCATGAGTTTTATCCATCAACTCCACAGTTGAAACAATGGCAAGATCAACCGTAACATCAGGATCATTATAAGGATTTTTATGGGCAACTGCATAGGCCTCAGTTGATGAAAGAATCTTACACTCATCGATAATTATGTCCAAAGTCTTATTTGGAGTTTCAACTTTAACGCATGCAATATCAGGAGTGTCTAAAATTGCATCCAAAGCAGCTAAAGAACATGCCGTGGCCACAGTTCCGGTTGTAACACCAGTATAATTATCATTAGTCATTTTAAAAATAAAAAAAGAGTGAATCTATAATAAAGATTCAAGATGAGCTATTAGTTCGTCTTCAGTAGGTGCGCCAACAAAAGTTACATCACCATCAATCACTATTGTTGGAACCGCCATAATCTGATAATCAATTGCCCTTTGTCTGTTTTCCGGATTTTGCGGATCATCTATTTTAACTGATTCGACATCAATTGCATCGCCTAGTTTATCTTTTGCATTTTCGGCAGCTTCAACTGCTGCCGGACAGTGCGGACATGTACTGGTTGAAAATACTTCTACTTTAATTGCCATAATTATGTCTCCATTATTTAAGTTAATTTGTAAATATTTTATGAACTAGTAATATATAATTGTTACCCCTTACTTTTCAAGACCTCTCACAATATTTAATATAAATAAAAAAAATACAAATTAAATGATTAAAATGGAAAATTTAAGAAGTGATATTAAAACAATAATCAATAGTGCATATCCCTACATCAAGGAGTTCAATCCTGCTCAAAAGGCAGTAATTGAGTCCGGATACCTGGAAGACAAATCAAATTACATAATATGCATTCCCACAGCAAGCGGTAAAACAGTTTTGGGAGTAATGCCCGCATTGAAAACCATACTTGATGGCGGAAAAGCCGTTTATGCAGCACCTTTACTTTCAATACAGAATGAAAAGGTTAAAGAATTTAAAGCTTTTGAAGAGCATGGAATCAGCGTCGGCAAACACCCTGCAGGCTGCGACTTATCCGTGATGGTTTTTGAATCATTTGATGTCCTGACAAGGTTTTCCTGGAACACTCTAAGAGATGTGGATACATTAATTATCGATGAATTTCATATGATTGGAGAATTTACAAGAGGCCCTACCCTTGAAGCCGCAATAACAAGAGCGAAAATAATTAACCCCTCTATGAGAATTATTGCACTGTCAGCTACCTTAAAAAATATTGAGGAAATAGAAGGGTGGCTTGAAGGAACATGTGTGGAACATGACTACAGACCGGTTCCACTGCATAAGGAAGTTCTGGATGCTGAAATGTTCAACACTAAAAATAAAAATGACGTTATAGTAAAAATACTGGAAAAATCAATAAAAGACCATTCACAGGCCCTGGCATTTGTATCAACAAGACGATTTACAGAAAGTCTTGCAACCTATGTTTCCAAAAAAATTAATAAAAAAATTAACTTAAAACAAAGAGAACAGTTCAAAGAGGTTGCCAATAAGATTCTTGAAGTTCCAAAAAAGAAAGGGTCCCTTCCAACAAGCACATGTCTCAAACTGGCTGAAAGCCTTGAGCATGGAATTGCCTTTCACCATGCTGGTCTTTTTAATGAACAAAAAGAAATTATTGAAGATGAATTCAGAAACGGCAATATATTAATGATTACTGCAACCCCAAGTTTGATGTATGGAGTCAATTTACCTTCAAAAACCGTTGTGATAAGAGACCACACCCGCTGGACAGGAAACGGTCCCCAACCAATCCCCGTTTTTGATTATGAACAGATGTCCGGGAGAGCCGGAAGACCGCAGTATGATGATGTGGGATATTCTTATTTGATAGGAAAAACAATGGACGAAGCACAAAACCTGCAGGAGTATTATGTTGATGGGGAAATCGAACAGACAAATTCCAAACTTGTCGACAATAAGGATGCAATACTCAAACAGATCATTGCCCAAATTGCATCATCACTTTCAAAAAATCTTGATGAACTGACCGAATTTTTTGGAAAAACATTATACGGTTATCAGATGGCAAACAACCCCTCAATGTCTGCTTTTGCTAAAGAAAGTATAAAATATGAACTTGAAAATTCATTGAATTTCTTACTTCAAAACGGAATAATAAGAGCAACACCCGAAGGATTGAAGACAACTGAATTCGGCAATTTAATTGCCAAATCAAATTATTCAGTAGAAACTGCCGTTAAAATTAAAGAATATATATCAGACATTGATGAAATCAATGTTAATGAATTTATTTATGCCCTCTGTGAAACACCTGATGTTCCTTTAATCTCATTCAAGGGAAGAAAATCAAAAGACCCCGTTCAGGAAAAGTTATCCGAATCAGGACTGTTTGCAGTGGATATTGGAAACCCCGAAGCCACTGCTGTGTCCTTAATGGAGTGGATTGACGAGAGAAGCGAATATGAAATTGAAAATAAGTATAATGTCTATTCCGCTTCTACCAGAAGATCAGCTTATGAAGCATCAAAGCTTGTTAAATTTGCAAAAGACACCTCTGAAGTATTGGGAAAATATTCCAATCTAAAACAGTTTGATATATTATCTGCCCGCTTATATTATGGTGTAAAAGATGACCTAATTCCACTGGTGATTGGCGTTAAAAGACTCGGACGAAAAAGAGCCAGAAATCTGGTTAATGTCTTTGGCAACGATTTAAGTGGTGTTTCTGAAAATGAACTGCAAAAAGTTGAAGGCATCGGTCCGAAATTAGCTGAAAAAATAAGATTATTCACAAATAATTAAAAAAAGGTGGAATCAACCTCCACCTTCAGCAACACTGGAATCCATCTGCATATCTTCCAGTGCACTTGCTTTTTCTTTCATTGCTTCGACATCAATTTCATCTCCACCTTCATCATCATAGAAAGTGGATTTCTTAATGTCTTTATCATCAAGAAGTTCAACTAAATTAGAACAATACCATAAATCGGTTTTATCGAGTTTTACCCATTCAATGTCCTCTTCTGTTTTTACATCAACAACTTTACCTATTGTTCCCGTATCAACATATCTGACATAAGAATCAAGAGCAATTTCCAATCCTCTTGCATCAAAAACCATTTTTAATACCTTAATCTATTCTTCTTTTTCAATTTCAATTTCAACAGCTTCAGCTTCTGCAGCTTCATCATGAGTTATTTCTTTGTTTAAAATAATGTATGCACCGATAGTTGCAATATCCTCAAAATCTATTTCAAGTTCATCTCTAGAGAAGATATTTTTTTGTAAAGTTAAAGAAATAGTTTCAATTTTACCTGTTTCGGTGTTAAAATCAACATTGTCAACTTTACCTACAACATTTGCATTTTTATCTAAAACAGTGGATCCTATAAATTCTTTTATTTTCATTTTTTCACCTTTATTTAAATTTATATTAATATATATAAATAATTAAATATTTAAATAGAACTATTATAATTTACGAGGATATAAAAATGGAAAAGGCATGCAGAATTATAATCAATGATATTGTTGATGGCAACATCACCACCAGAAAAGAACTTGAAGTTGAAAAAAGACAACTGTGTCGTGATTTGAAGTTATCCAGGTTCATGAGCAATGCAGATATTTTAGAATTTGCAAAACCTGAAGAAAAAGAAATCGTTTCAGGAATTTTAAAGAAAAAACCTACAAGAACAATGTCCGGTGTGGCGATAGTTGCCGTAATGTGCCATCCCCATAAATGCCCTCACGGAAGGTGTTTTTATTGCCCGGAAAGTGATATTGCCCCTCCAAGCTATACTGGTGAAGAACCTGCAGCACTTAGAGGCAGAATGTACGAATATCATCCATATGTTCAGTGTTTCAATCGCCTGAAACAGCTTAAAAAAATCGGGCACCCCATTGATAAGGTCGAACTGATTATAATGGGAGGAACCTTCCCTTCAAGAGATTTATGTTATCAGGAATGGTTTGTATCACAATGCTTGAAGGCAATGTGTGATTTTGGTTTAATCATGGAGAATAAACCAACAAATTATGAGTATAACCTCAATTATGATGAAATAAGATCATTTGAAAAAGGAGTCATGAAGACCTATCCTCCGAATGATTATGTCTTGGTTGATGAGTCCCAAAGAGTCAATGAAAATTCCAAAGTCAGATGTGTCGGAATAACATTTGAAACCAGACCAGATTACTGTAAAGAAGAACATATCAATAGAATGCTTAATTTTGGAGTTACAAGAGTTGAACTTGGTGTTCAGACCTTGTCGGATGATTTATATATGAAAATTAAACGTGGACATACCATCGGAGACGTTGTCGAAGCAAACCAGCTTTTAAGGGATTCGGCAATTAAGGTAGCCATGCATATGATGCCCGGACTGTTTTCAAATCAGAGCCAGGATTTGAAAATGTTTAAACAACTGTTCAGTGACGATAATTTTAAACCGGACATGCTTAAAATTTATCCATGTCTTGTTACAAAAGGAAGTGAATTATATGACTTATGGGCTGAAGGAAAGTATGAGCCATATAATGACGATGAAGCGGTTGAACTGATTACAAAAGTAAAGGCAATTCTTCCAAAATGGGTTCGGACAATGAGGATTCAAAGAGACATTCCTTCAACTCTTATTGAAGCCGGAGTTAAAAAATCAAACCTCGGAGAACTGGTTTATAATAATCTTGAAAAGGAACATATCACATGTCAATGTATCCGCTGCCGTGAAATCGGCCATAAAAAAACATCAAGAGAGTACAGTCAGGATGACTTTGAACTGTTTTGTGAAAGTTACACTGCATGTGAAGGAAATGAATATTTCTTATCCATTGAAGACATTAATGAAGAAAGTATTGCAGGATTTTTAAGACTGCGTTTACCTTCAAAAAATCATTTCAGACCAGAAATTGCAGACACTACCGCACTTGTTCGTGAATTGCACATATATGGAAACATGATTAAAATTGGAGACAAAAATCCTAAAATAGGCCAACATACCGGATTTGGAGAAAAACTTCTAAAAGAAGCTGAAGATATTGCCTCTGACAACAATAAAGATGAAATAGCAATTATAAGCGGAATCGGAACCCGAAATTACTATCGTAAATTCGGTTATGAAAAAATCGGCCCATATATGATGAAGAAGTTAATATAAAAATATTTAAATAATAGTTCGTATATATACTAACTAATTAAGAGAGTGTTATTATGTACAATATAAAAAATTCAAAAGAATTAGCAAGCCTGATAAATTACACCAACCTAAACAATATGATTACCGAAAGTGGAATGAAGGAATTTCTCGAACAGGCAAAAGAATTGAACTTCCATTCAGTTGTCGTGTCACCAACTTACGTGCCTCTGGCAAAGGAAATTCTTTGTGATACCGGCATTAAGGTTGGAAGTGTTGTAGGATATCCCTTAGGTTTTGAAAATACCGAAAGCAAAATTGCAGAAACACAGGAACTGCTTGAAAAAGGCGCAGATGAAATCGAAGCGGTAATTAATTTAAGTTATCTTAAAGATGAAAAATATGATCTGCTCGAAAATGAAATTAAACAGATTAAAGAAACTGTTGGAGATAAGATTCTAAAAGTAGTTATCGAAAGCAAAGCTTTGGAAGATTATGAAAAAGCAAATGCTGCCAAAGTAGCTGAAAAATCAGGAGCAGACTTCATTAAAACATCAACAGGATTTGTAACTCCAAATCACATCTTTGAAAATGTAAACGATATAAATATTATACAGAAATATGCTCCAAAAATAAAAATTGAAGTATATGGAGGAATAGATGAATATAAATTTGCAAACCAGATTCTAACCGGAGGAGCAGATTTAATCGGAAGTGACAACGGATACGGAATTGTAAAAAGATACAAAGAGTTAAGAGAAAACACTCAGGTAAAACCAAAACCAATCACATTAACCAAAAAGGATTAAATAAACCGTCATCCCCTTTTATTTTTTTAAATTCAAAAACTAATTTTTAAAAAAGAATTGACATAAAATAATGTTAAAAATAGTAAAATTGAATGCCATGGGCCGGACTTGAACCAGCGACATCTAGATCTTCAGTCTAGCGTTCTCCCATCTGAACTACCATGGCATATG
>CACZNW010000198.1 GCA_902782595.1 uncultured Methanobrevibacter sp.
AAAAGATTAATTCAAAATGAAAAATATGAAAAATTTCAATAAAAAACCCATTTCAACAAGAGGGAGCATTCAACTTGACAGTCCCATGATATGATAAATGATGCAATTATTAAACTTCGAAATGGAGGATATATTCATCAATATAAGTATGTTATTGTTGATGAATATCAGGATACTTCCCATACAAGATATAATTTTTTAAAAGAAGTTCAAAATTCAACGGGGGCTAAAGTTATAGTTGTTGGTGATGATTGGCAGTCCATTTATGGTTTTACTGGCTGTGATGTTATTTTATTCTCAAAATTTAATCAGTACTTTGATAATCCGAAAATGGTTAAAATCAATATTACACGTAGAAACTCCCAAAAGTTAATTGATATTGCTGGAGAATTCATACAAAAAAATAAAAATCAAATTCCAAAACAATTAAAATCAGATACGGTTACAAATTCATTGCCGATAAAAATATTTGAATATTTAACCCGTGCGGAAGAAGTTTTAGCATTAATCAGTATATTGGAAGATATTTCAAAAGAAAAAAGAGATGCTAAAATTTTAATTCTTGGAAGAAATAATAGTGATCTTTATCAGATATTATGTAAGGATATTTTTGATACAATACAATTTAAGGATTATACAAAAATCGATTATATTCAACAACCGGAGTTAAACATTGAATTTAGAACGATACATAAATCTAAAGGTCTTGAAGCAGATTATGTTGTGGTTTTAAATTTAAACAACCAGATAAATGGTTTTCCAAATAAAATAGTTAATGATCCGATTTTAGATTTTGTCAATCATGAAAAAACAGAAGACATTGATTATCCAGAAGAGAGAAGATTGTTTTATGTTGCTTTAACAAGAACTAAAAATGATGTCTATTTATTTACAAGGGCAAAACGACCATCAGAATTCATAACTGAAATAAAATATAAAAATGGTGTAGAACAATTAAATTATGCCTTTTCTAATGATGAAATAATGTATATTAATCAGCTGCTTGAAAAACGATTTGATGTAATTGAAACAGATAATATTTGTCCAAAATGCAATTCTGGTAAAGTAAATTTAATTGTTAATAATGAAAGCGGAACTTCATACTTTAGATGTTCAAATTTCTGTGGATGGGAAGGAGCACCTTATCATAATAATTCTTATAGGGGTGTGGGAATTCGAATGATTTCCTATGTAAAATATGCAGAAGTATGTCCGAAATGTAGTGCTATGGCTATTGTTAAAGAAAATAGGAATGATGGCAGTAAATTTTTAGGTTGTACTTCATGGCCGGATTGTGATTATTCAAAAAGTTATATTAAAGGTTTTGAAGAATCAGATGAAATTATTTTAAACGTTTTTATAAATGATGTAAATGAAATCAAAACAACTCATTTTGGAGTATATTATATTAATGAGTATATTCCTCAAGATAAACACGATATGTATGATAAAAATGATGTTGATTTCAGTAAAAGGTTATTGGGTTATAAAAAAGACATGGATGATTATTCTGTTGTTTTATTTACCCGAGATTTAATTGAGTTTATTACTTATGTAGCAAATAAGGTATTTGATGAAAATATTACAAAATTGGCATTAATTGCAATACCTTCATCAAAAACATATAAAATTAATAATTCAATCAAAAAAAGCATTGATATTATTGAAAAATGGTACAATGAAGGTCAATTAGAATCGGAATTTAATTGTGGATATGAAATTATTAATTGTAAAGATTTGTTTAAACGTGTTAAAGATGTTCCAACAGCTCATTTAGGTGAAGGACGTGCAACTTGTGAGCAACACATAGATTCAATTGAATGTATGGATAATCTAACTTTTGATGAAAATACTGCATATATAATTTTAGATGATATTACAACAACTGGAAGTTCAATGATGGCTGGCAATGAAATTTTACTAGAAAAAGATGTGGGTAGTGAAAATATTTTTAATATTGCTATTGGTGCAACTGTGAGGGATGATGATGGAGAAATTTAAGGAAATATTATTCTTAAATAGTATTAAACGTGTTGGTAAAAAAACTATTTATAAAAAATATTGGAATGTGTTAGTTAATGCTAGAGATTTTGATGATTTGGTTAATAAGATGAAATCAATATTTGATAATGATAAAATTACAGATGCTTTAAATAAATCAGAAAACATATACAATCAGGTTATTAACGATTCAGAAATTAATGTTATTACAGTTTTTGATGATAATTATCCGAAAAAATTACATGTTATAGGAAATGAAAAGCCTTTGATTTTATATGTTAAAGGAAATATTGATGCATTAACCAAACCCAACATTGCAATTATTGGAACAAGAAAACCCTCAGAATTAAGTCAAAGATTTGAACAGAATTTAGTTGAAAATATTGTAAACACAACAGATAGAGTAATTGTCAGTGGCCTTGCTTTAGGATGTGATAAAATAGCTCATCAAACCACTGTTGATGAAAATAAAATCACAATTGCAGTACTTCCAAGTGGAGTTAATGTTATAAAACCGGCAAAACATAAAAAACTTGCTAGCGAAATTATTGAAACTGGAGGTTGTCTAGTTTCCGAGTATCTTCCTGATGCCAATGTTACTAGAGGGTCATATGTTGAAAGAGATAAAATCGTAGCAGCATTCAGCGATGCAACATTTGTCATTGAATGTGGTATTAAAAGTGGTACAATGCATACAGTAAATGCTGCATGTGAGTATCAAAGACAAATTTATTCATATCTTCCAGATGAAATGCCCGAAGACACATATGATGGAAATGAATTTATATTGCAAAATAATCAGGATGCTTTAAAAGTTGAAAATATTGAAGAATTTTTAGATGATTTAGAAACTTTAAAAACTAAAAAAACTACTAATTCAGTTCAACAAACATTATTTTAGAAAAATGCAATTTAAAAAATATACCCAAGGAAATTTAGAATTTACTAATGTCAATAGTAAAATAAATACCAAATCTAAAAGGCCTTTATTCCCATTTGAAGGTGAATATTATACCAGTGAGGAATTTGCCATTCAATATTATAAGTCCAAAGGGTATGATGCATTTTTCAGTGAAAACAAACCTTGGAAAAAATTATTAAAAGCTCTTTTCAAAGATGTCTTTAAAAAATTTAAAAAGATTTCCAAGCAAAAAGGATATAGATACGGTTTCTATGATAATGAGTTTTTTATAATATGTGAAAATGAAATAAAAGATAGAATCAATTATTTAAAAAATGTTAATCTAATTGAGGAAGTTAAAAAGCATAGAATTAACGCTGAATCAAAAAATAAAATTCTTAAAATTTGTGAATTACTAGATGATGATCAGATATTATCGATTTTATATTATATGCTCCAAGACTATAATAACAGAATAAGAGGATTTCCAGATTTATTGGTTTTCAATGATGAAGGATTCTTCTTTTGTGAAGTTAAAGCAAATACT
>CACZNW010000199.1 GCA_902782595.1 uncultured Methanobrevibacter sp.
GCCTGCGCTAACATCAGTCATTATAAATCCCCCAAAATAGTAATATTAGTTTTATAGATTATTATTTAAATAAGTTTTCGGTTTATCTGAATTCCAATTTTTCAACAAAATTCAGAACCTTATTAACAATCCTTGAAAGTGGACCGAATTTTGAAGATAATTCCCTTAAGCCTTCAATATCATCTTTTTTGAAGAATTTGACCAAAATCAATGCGAAAAAATAAACAATAATACAGGCAAAAATTCCAGGGAACAGCCATAAGGTTGTTTTTGGAATGAACAGTGCGAAAATTCCCATTATAAGTGAAGACACTAAAATTTTAACAACAGATTTTGTCGGGGCTTTTGTTTTGGTAAGTCTGAATACAAAATAAATACACGGCACCATCATTAAAAAACATGCTATACTTGTGGCCAATGCTCCCCCTGCAATACCTAAAGTTGGAACCATAACCCAGTTTAAAACACCCGTAACAATTGAACCTCCTATTAAAATATACATTGGAATTCTCGGATTTCCTATTCCCTGAATAACGCTTGTTGAAATAGTAAATATTGAGTAAAATGTCATACCAATGGAAAGAATAGCTAAAGCGGCCGCTCCTGCAACATAAGCTGTATTTTTAAAGTACAGTACCTTCAGGGTAGGAGCTGCAAACAGTGCTAGTCCAACACACATCGGAACAACAAACAGAAGTGAATACTTATAAGCCTGTGAAACATACTTCTGCAGACTGACTGTGTCCTTAAGTTTAAAAGCCTCTGAAGATGCCGGAAGAATTGTAGTGGCTATGGAAACGGAAATGATTAGAGGCAAACGTGAAATCGGATCTGCGGCTGCGAAAAATCCGATGTCAGCCAGAGTCAAAAATCTGCCCATGACAATAGTACAGATATTATAGATAAGCATTTCAGCAATTGCTGTGATAATGACCGGAATTGAAAATTTAACCAGAGTTCCTGCAAGTTTAAACTTGTCCTTTCTTGTAAACACAAATCCTTCGCTAGGCTTTGGAATATATTTTGGCATGTGAACCTTGAAGATATAAAGGGCTGCAACAACAGACAGGGAATAACCTAAAACAGTACCCCATAATGCACCTACAGTTGAAAGTCCGATTAAAACAAATGCTGTGGCACATAAAATCATACCTAGCTGTTCAACGGCACGAGTATATACAATATACTCCATCTTATAGACACCCTGAAATGCTCCCCTGAAAGCACCGACAATAACACTGAAAGGAGTGATTAAACCGACAATCTGAAGAGGAACCATTGTTAATGGCTTGTGCAGGAAATTATAGGCAAGCCACGGAGCAACGACAAAAATCATCAGCACTCCAAATAACAGTCCCAAAAATATCATGATTTTAAGAGCCGTGTAAATGGTCTGCCTGGCCATATCATGCTCATCTATAGCCTCATACTCAGCAACATATTTGGCTATGGCCGGAGGAAGTCCACCGGCAGATAAAGTTTGAAAAATTCCCTGAAACGGCAGAGTGATTCCCAGTGTACCGTAAGCAACGGGTCCCAGTAGTATCGCCATTAAAAAACGGTAAACATAACCTCCCAGACGGAAAATTATATTTCCTATAAGAATTATCAAACTACCCCTAATTAACTTATTTGCCATGATATAACCTAAAAAAAATTATTATTATTATGTAACTTAATTTTAGTATTTAAATATACTTATTTAAAAAATTTTCAAACTCAATTAATGTTCTCTCGAGTGACTCCATTCCATAGGCATCATTGATTATTTCATCCAGACAATCCCTGGACCAGAATGACGCTCCCAGATTGGAACCGAAAGGCCCTCCGCTGACCGGGATAATGCCGTGAATCATGAAGTATGTAATACTTGACATGTGGGCGAAATCCTGACCTCCGGTACGGTCCCCTCCAACTGCTATACTCATTCCAACCTTGCCCCTTAAAAGATTATAGTCAATAGCTTCAAGGGCTCGTGTCCTATCCATTATCATGGAAAGGTTTGATGAAACGGATCCTGACTGAACCGGAGTGGCCAAAATGATTCCATCGGCATTCCTGAGGTTTTTATAAACATCTGCCATGTCATCCTGAATGATACATTTCCTGTTTTTTAGACAGTAATCACAGTGCATGCAGGGTTTTATGTCCTTACCCATGCATGTGAACATTTCAGTTTCAAAATTCCTGTCTTTCAATTTTTCCAAAGCCTGATTCAATACCCAATGTGTAGTATCATTTCGAGGGCTTGCGCAAATTCCAAAAACTTTCATAGAGTATAATTTGGCGAAGACAATTAAAATATTTTGGTAATGTCTGAGAGGAAAATGAGATAAACTTGTGATAAGTCTGTAAACATTGGGATATTGTTTGAAAAAAGTATATTATCCATTAAAAAAAAATGGCGATATTAAAATAAATGTATACATGATAGATAATAAAGGTATAGAAGTTAAAAAAATTACTATAAATGAAATTAACTTGAAATCTTTGCTTAAAGATGAATTTATAGAAAAATTAGGTGAAAAAGATTTTAAAAAATTTAAAAAAAAATAGTAAAAATAGAGAATTTAATCTCTATTTTTTAACGGTTATTCTAACTTTTTTAACTGATTTATTAAAGCAGTTGTTTCCTTTGTAAGTAACTTTAGCAGTGTATTTACCTTTTTTCTTTAAATTTTTAATTTTAAAGATTGCTTTACCTTTGGCATTGGTTTTTGCCTTATAGGTTTTGCCTTTAACTCTTAAGGTTAATTTCACTTTTTTCATTACTTTACCATTATTGTCCTTCAATGTAACAGTGTATTTTTTGGTTTTAACTTTTGCTTTAAATGTTTTCTTTTTAGCGGTTAATTTGACATTTGCCTTTTTAACTATAACTTTAGTGGTGACAGAGGATTTGAAATGATTGTCATCCCCATCATATGAAACACTTATATCATAGGTTTTAGGAACTAAATAGGACGGAATAGCTAATGTAGCCTGTCCGTTTGCATCGGTAGTTACCACATTTTTTACACCGTTTAAAACAATAGTGACATTAGCGTTTGCAATTGCATTTCCATTACTTTCTTTTAATATAGCAACAATGTTTTTATTAGTATTGTAGACTGTTGTTACACTGTCAGCAGTAATAACAGTTGAAGCTTTTTGAGTGGTTACAATAATTTGCTGTAATGCTAAAATAGTGCTTCCTGTAGCTACAAATGAAATGTTATTGCTGTTTTTAACACTGTCGGTAATGTCAATTGTGTATAAATCAGTGGTTGAACTGGTTCCCTTCCAGACATTTTCATAAGTTTGACCGTTGAATACTATATTTCCTTCACCGGTTTGAGCACTGGCTGCAAAGACATACAATTTAGCGGTGTCTGCAGTTTTTACATCAATGGTTGAATCTGCTTTAACCTGTCTTTTTGCAACATTGTTGGATGTGCCGGCAAGTAAATCAGCACCATTTGAAATGTACACGTTTTTAACAACTGCACTTCCGGTAGTATTGTACATGTACATTAATATGGACGGATAAACTGCAGGTGTAGAGTTTTTCTTATTCAATACTAATGTATTTTCACCTGATTTGGTTAAATCAGTTACATCATAGACCAATACACCGTAACCGTATTTACCGTAGTTACCTAAGTTACCCTGATCTCTGTACCATGCTACAGGAGCAATATTTGCACCGTTGAATGTTATATTAAACATTGTTGTGTCTTCAGTGTATGTGTTGGCATTGAACCAGTTATAAGGAATGTAAATGAATGATTTAACAATGCTTGATTTAGCATCCATATTAACATTCCAAACATCTGTTCTGGTCATTGCACTGGCACCGAGGTATGTTGAAACATCTTTAATATCAATGACAATGTCCCCATTGATGGTGATATTTAAGAATGATTCCATTCCACCGGCAGGATAAGCTAAATCTTTACCTAAATTACCATTGTATAATACAGGAATGACGATTGAAGAACTTGTAACATTTTTACTGCCGGAAGATACCTGAATGGTATAGTTGACTTTCCTGTTATCGGCACCGTTGACAGTGGTGCTGTCCACCGGTCTGATTGTTGGGTCAATTAATATGAATTTATTTGAACCGATAGATAAACTAACTTCGGTTGAATTAACTTCCTTACCATCAGCTAATAATGTTACATTGAATTTAGCGTCCTTAATAGCTTCAATTGTGAATGTAATTGCATTGTTTGTACCTGCATAAGCTGAAGGAACACTGGTGTATTCAGGAGTAATGGAAGTGACTTCAACATCATCTAAGTTTTTAGTTAAAACCATGATTTGATGCAATGCTAAAAGACTGCCGTCGGTAGCTACAACGGAAATAGAATTGGTATCTTTAATTTTACCGGTTACATCAAATTGTTTATAATCTGTACAAGAAGAAGCCCCATCCCAAATATTCATATAAGTTTCACCATTAACTATCAAATTACCATAATTAGTCTTTGCATTAGATGCAAATACGTAAAGGGTTGCATTTGAAGTTATTTTCGGATTAACCTTAATTGTTGAATCTGATTTAACTGTTCTGTTAGCCTTATTTATAAATGAAGTTGAATGGTCAGTGAGTAAATCTGCACCATGATTTATGTAGATTTCCTTAATATAATTACTGTTAGTAGTATTATACATATAAACTAATGCAGATGGATAAACAGAAGGAGTTTCAACAAGTTTATTTAAAACTAACGTATTATTACCTGATTTTACTAAATCAGTTACATCATAAATTAAAACACCATAACCGTATTTACCGGAATCTCCACCTAAATTACCTTGATCCCTATACCATGCCATAGGAGCAACGTTAACATTATTAAATGTTACATTGAACATTGCACTGGTCTCATTACCAAATTTTACATTATTAAACCAGTTATAAGGTACATAAACAAATGATTTGACAATAGTTGAATTTTCATCTAATTCGACAGTCCAATTATCAACTCTTTTCATTACTGCACCACCAATACTGGATGAAGCAGGTTTAACATCAATTTTAATATCTCCGTTAATAATAATAACATCTAAAAATTCCATTCCACTGGCAGGATAAGCTAAATCTTTACCTAAATAACCATTATATAAAACTGGAATATTTATTGAAGTAGAATTAACAATTGCACTATTTAATAATAATTCAACAGTATAATTAACTTTTTTATTATTAGGTGCTCCAAGTACAGTAGAATTATCAACTTCTCTAATAGTTGGATCAGTTAAGAGTAAAGTATTAGAACCAATATTTAAAGTTTTTTCAGTTTCATTAACAATCACACCATCAGCCAATAATCTAACTACATAATTTCCTGATTTACTAGGACTAACAGTGATAGTCAAAGTATTATTAGTACCTGCAAAAGCATTTAAAACAGAATTATAGTTATATTCTGGAACTACAGACACATCAGCTTTTAAATCATTAATTGTAAGAACTGAAAGTACATTTTTAATTGAAGTCCCTGTTTTAGCAACATTAAGTGTGGTGTCTTTATTTGAATCAATTAATTTAGTAACATCCCATTTATTGAACTTATAATAATATTTACCATTATCATGAGCAATCGGATCGCCTAAAAACTTATCATTCAATTTATAAGAACCATCACTGCTGGAAAGTACAACATTTGTCAATGTTGAAACACCGGATTTGCCCATGGTATTAAATGTTAGAGTAACATTTTCTTTACTCCATAACTGGTTTGCATTAACCCAGTAACTAATAGTTTCATCACTGCTATCATCATTATATGCCAAGACCAATCCAATTAATTTGATTTTACCATCAAATTCTTTTCCAGTCATATTGTATGTATCAACATTAATTTTAAGTTTAGTTCCGTTTAAACCTGTTAATAAACTGGTTATATCATAATGAATCATGTAATCAGAGTAACATTTAGTAGTGTGGTCATTTACAGGATAAACAGAGCCGTTTGTTGATCCCTGTTCAATCCATAATGATTCATTATATTTAGTTGAACCTTTATCGGTTGTAATAGTAATATTAGCGTTAGCACCATAAGTATTTGAAGCACTACCACTATAAACGTTCACATAAACATCAGCACTCTTAATTGTTTTTGCATCACTTGGAATATCATAACTTAACTCTCCACTTGTTGCACCTGGATTTTCAGTTACGACATCAACTCCTCCTGAAGCGGTTCCGGATATTGTTTCTGAATCTTGTAAAACCGCATCATCGTTTGTTGATGCAACTGCATTATCTGCATCCTGAGCAGATACTGCACCAATTGAGAGGACAATCATTAAAATAAAAATAGATATAAACAAAAATTTTTTATTTCTCATAATAATCCCATTGAAATTATTTCATGTACCAAAACGAACTGTTGTTAATAAAATAAAGTATATTTATATTAAGTTTATTAGTACAATTTTACTTTAAAGTAATACTAATATAAATCTTTCTAAAATCAAATTAATATGAAAAAATAATACTTCTTTATAAATGAACATTAAAAAATAAGAATTTCAGTAATACTTTTAGAGAAAAATCAGTGAAAATGAAATAAAAAAGTATTACCAAGTAATGTATTTTTAACCTTCAACCATAATCAGTTTACCCGTTGAAGGGTCCTTGTAAACCTTACCCATCTCCATATAACCCTGACCGGAACTGTCGGAAGTATCTGGAGTTTCATTTAAAACCTGCCCTTCACTGACTTCAGTCACATCGGGAGAATTCTCATTGATGGCCTGCTGAGGATTCTGATTACTGTCCTGGAACACAACACTCTGCATATTCCAGCTTATCACAACAAATATCAAAAGGCCAACTGCAATAACAAGCATCGCATCTACAAGATTGGATGTTCCTGCCATCGGATCCTCTTCACCTTCCGAAAAGCGTTTTTTGCTCTTATCACGAACCATAACTAAAACCTCTCATGATTTAATTTATCAAGAAGCGCATCGGCAAGGGCATCAAGGTTTGACAAATACTCCTCATACCATCTGCGTCTGACTTTGGACACAAAATATGCAACAGCACCGGCACCAATACCGACAACAGTAGTGTCGAATGCCACAATAATCGCATTGGCAAGTGTATTTACATCACCTGCACCAAGAGCGGCAAGTCCAGGACCCATAGGTATTAATGTACCCATCAACCCTAAAGTCGGTCCGATACGGGTGACGACATCGGTTCTCTCAATTGACTTTGTGAATTTATTCTCTTCAAACTCGATTAATTTTTTAGCAAGAGCATGCCTTGAATCCTGAGTCAGAGAACTTGAACGCAGGATTTTAATTAAAACTACCTTTTGAGATTCATAAATTTTCGCGTTTTTAATAATCTGTTTAATTTCCTCAAGTGAAGCGGCATTTGAAATCGCATAAATCAACTCTTCTATCAAATCGGGAGTGATTTTTTTTCTTGAAGTATACTCTGAAATCAGCCCTCCAATAGCCAATACTGCAAAAACCGCAAAAACTACCAGAAATATGATTACAGGAATTTGTAAACTCTGTGAAATCATATTCAATGTTGATGTTAATATTTCACTTCCTGGAATTGTTGATACCATTATAAATCACCTTTAATTAAAATTACTGTTTCTCCTTGAAATAAGCCCTCCAACAGCCACTATCACAAGCACAAGTATTAGGGCACCGATCAGTGAGTATGGTGAAGCTATTGATATTGCTTCCATCGGATTTTGAATCATCGCTGTGATGTTTGGTAGAAACAGTGCTGACAGAAGGAAATAAATTCCTAAAAAGAACATAAAATTGCCTAAAACAATAGGATACGGCTTATCAATGAACTTGACCAGATAATTTGAAGCAAAGTAAGTTATGATAATTGTCAAAACCAAAGCCACAGCCACTATAGCACTTAAATTCATTAATCCCAATCCTACGGTAGGTGCAACAAGCATTATACTTACAATGATGGATCCAAAACAGCAGGGACACGGTGCAACAATCGCCATGCATGTTGCTGCAGTTGTGTTTTTCTCAAATACCTTATACTCACGTATTGTGAAAATTCCGGCCAGAATCATTATTATTGCCATAATCAGGAAGAATTCAAAATTGTAAGTGTAAATCAAATCGGTAATCTGCTTTGTGAAAAATGAAGAAATTTCAGTTAAGATTAAAACTCCACCACCATATCCGATTGATACCAAAGCTAAATATCTTTTTGACATGTTCGCAAGGCCTGTTGCAAGGCCCAGTTTGACTCCAAAAATTAAAACGGCCGAAAGAATTCCGACCTGCCATAACATATTAATTGCATCCATTTAATTCACCTACCGTTTATTTTCAAATAATTTATCTAAATCCTGAACTTTATCCTTATCATCTTCATTTCTAAAGTATCCGACAGCCACAACCATAATTAAGCATAAAATTGCTATAACTGCAGCCAGTGACAGCCCCACTTCACTTGCTGACTGTGAAGTTATCGGATTAATTTCTATTGACTTTTTAACATCCGCCCCCTGTGCTGAAGAACTTCCTGCCTGAACGGATTCGGAACCTTCACCTACATTTGAAAATGCTTCTCCCTGTGAATTGTCTCCGCTTTGAGGAGTGGATTGGGAAGTTGTGGAACTTGAATTTGTCATTACTGTAGCTGAAGAGGTTGAACCCTCAACCGGATTTTGGGTGGAAGCCTCTTTTTGGGCCAAATCTGTGTCGGATTCCGGAGGCTGTGTTGCCTGAGTGTTGTTTTTAAATACCGGATTTTTAGTTGCTTCATAGAGTTTAGGAAGCAATTGGGCCAAAATATCCGGATTTACATACTGCACCGCCCACTGCATCATGGCAATATTACCGCAGCTGCAGTCACAGCATGCAACACCATTCTGAACGGTTGCCTGAGCCCAGGAATTTGCAATGTCTCTGATTGTGGCTTCATCAGCATTCCAGTATCCTTCATGAATAGTTGTAAGCATTGTTCCACCCATTGAAATAAATGAATATGCATTGTTTCCGCTCATCAGCCAGTCCTTAATTCCTATACCATATTTGTCCTTGAAATAAGTATTGTAAACTCTATTCCAGAGGTCATTAGTAACTGCTGATGATCTGGTTACCTGCCATCCGTGAAGATTGCTTATGAATTTATTTGACATGTAACGTGCTCCACTGTAACCTTCATTCATCATTCCCTTAATCCATTCGGGATTATCGTATCTTGCAGCGATTTCCTGATACATCACTTCTTCCAGACTTGATATGTATGCCTTATTTTTATCCGCATACATCAATACATTGAATTTCGGAGTTTTTCCTGAGATTTCTTCAACTGTCATGGAAAGTCCTCCCCAGTAATCGAAGAAATCATCATTATCCAAAACACCATACTGATTGGTGTTACGGCTGGCTACAATCGTATCCGAGTTTGACAGTGCCCTTAAAAATACCAGAGGGTTGGTGTCACCCCAGTAGTTTTTAGAGTACATGTTTCCCATCCTTCCAAGGTAGAAATCAGCCAGTTCACTTGTATCATTCCATGTCCATGACATTGATACCAGTTTTGAAATTCCGGCACCATAATCTCCGTTTGGAGGTGCAAATATTCTTGTTATTGCACATTCGCCGGCATAAGTTGCATTATAACCCACACTTAAGTAGTAGAGAGCATCCTCAATCCAGTGTTGTGCAACATAATTTGAACTTAAAGGCTCATTTGAAACACCGTAATAGTTAATGCTTTTCATTACTCCTTCAAGAGCTTCCTTAAGCTGAGCTCCATATTCTGAATTCATAAGATTTTGATTTTCAGTTATTGTAAGGTATGACCTTGCAAGGGCAACCCTATATGCATTATCCATTAAGATTGACTGTGAGGAGTACAAATCCCTGAATAAACCGCTGGTAATCACTGTTACATCTATTCTTTTTTTATCCCATCCGTCAGGACGTGTCAAATCATCCAGTTTGATTATTTCAGGCATTGCACCTACCTTTTTACCTGTAGGGTTTCCTTCATCATCATAGCCTGCACTTGATGAGTCTGTCCAGACCGGCTTCATGCCTAAAAGATAAAGGACTGTTGAAACCAGTGCTCCATCATCCCTTGCGGTTTCAACACACCAGATACCCATGATAATCTTTTCTGTAGTGTCATTCAAGTCATTTAAAGTTAACAGTGCAAGGGTTTTTGCATATTCCCATGCATCCATTGTCGGAAGTTCACTTGACTGATCCTGGAACATGTTTTTACCTGTCGGAAGTATTGCAGGTTTGACTACAAGTTCACCACCCTCTCCAACTGGAACATATTTACCGTTTAAACCGTCAAGCATTGCATCCATTTCGTTTTTAATTGAGAAATTTATCAGATCAATGTATTTTTTAGCCAGATTAAGACATGCCACGAAGTTAGAATTGTCCACCTTTGAATTTTCCTTCAGTATAATATTTTTAACCGTATCGACATCATTGGCAATCAATAACTTAACGATATCATATGATTTGGTTAAGACGAATTCCCTTTCCAAAATTGACAGGTCAGAGTATATTTTTGAGTAGTAGCATCTTGCAAGCTCATCGAATAAATTAATTACACCCTGATTGTTTTCAAGTACAAAATCATATGAAAGCATTGCTGAAACCGTACTTGCAATGTCATCGTCCGACCAACTTTCACCTAATGCGTGAAGACCCAAAGGATATAGGGTTGACTGCATAGTGGTCAGGAAATTATTTACTTTTTCGATTAGCAAATCACTAGATAAGGTTTGAACCTCATCCTTTGTCAAACCTAGATTGGTTGAGTAATCATTGTCGGTGATAATCTGGCGCAGCCTGTCCGGATTATTCAGACTGTTAGCCAATACAGTCAAGTTACCGTATAAATGAGTGTAGGACATTGGAGAGGTTAAATGTGAAATAATAACTGCAAATCCTCTTCTTTTAGCCTGAATAGCTTCACCTAAACCATCAGCAATATAGAAATATAACTGTGGAACATCACCGACTACAACAGACCCGTAATCGGTGGCTGACAGTAAAATCTCTTTTCCGGGAAGCCACTCGTGAGTGGCGTGTCTTCCAGTGAAAATCATTGCATTGGAATATTTAGTCTGCATATAATAATATGCCGCCAGGTACTGGTGAGTAGGAGCAACAGCAGTACAGTGATAGAGGTTTTCAATGTCTGATTCCCATCCCCTTTGAGGTTCAGGTGCAACAAATATATTTCCAAATGTAAGACCCGGAATTACGAAATAATCTATCCCACCCCTGTTTACAACCATTACATTTCCAGGTGCTTCACCCCATCCGTTTAAACCTGAAACATTGAGGTTTTTAAACTCATCGAAATATTGTGAAAACAGCGCAAAATATTTCTCATCTTTGGTGGCTGTGTACTGCTTTAGGGCATTTACAATATTTGTTAAAACGCTTTTGGACACCTCTTGATTTTCATCGGGGAGAAGGGCAACAACCTGATTATACCAGTCATCGATGGTATCGCCGATTGTTACTGTATAGTCAAGTTCAACGGCACGTCTTGCAAGTTCACCTATATATGCTACCGGACCCTCCCTTACCTGAATTTTAACAATTTCATCAAGTGAATTGAACCATTCATTGTATTCGTCAACCGGCAAAAGTGTAACACCTGACTGATTGGCCAATTTTTCAAGTTCACCCGGCGCCCATGTAGCTACATTGATACCACATTTAAGCATTAAATCTTCAAGTTCACTTACGTTTTTCGGCAATTCACCGACATTATATCCTTCGCTTTTTAAAGTGTAGAGAATATTATAAATACTTTTAATAGTATCAAGATAACTGGAACCGATATTCTGTTTTCCTGGAGGATAATTGTAATAAATAATTGAAATCAACTTGTCTGCATTGCTGGTGTATTTTAAATCAACCCATGAATCTATTCTGTCTGTAAACAGCTCCACATTTCTCTCATATGGAATATATGTAACGATTCTTGCACCTGTCAAGTTAGAAATATAACTGGACTGACCTCCGATGAATGCAGCATCAATAATCCCCTGAGCTTCAGCGATTGTAATATGCCACCATTTGTCACTTCTCTCAGTGGTAAGTCCTGTTGAGCCCAACTCCCACATTTCATTAGAAACATAGTCTGAGTGAACTGCCCTGAAAACAGGTACTCCCAAATTTTCAAAGAAGTCTGTTGCATATGTGAAGTTTTCACCTCCAACACCATATGCAACCATTGAAACAATTGCATCAACATATGTTTCATATTTGGAGGCATTGTTTAAAAAACCGGATATATCACTGCCGGCACTGGTCCATGATTCAACCATTACCCTTAACTGCTCGGCTGAACCCCCTGCCGCATAAACCGGTATGACATTATATCCTTTTGATTCCAGTGATTCTATAATGGCATTTGTCGGATGCATCTGCTGGGATGAAATGTACATTGTACTTTCAAGGATTCCGACTGTACGGGTTTTTGACTTATCAAAAAATACCGCAACATATTCGTCCAGTGAATACCATCTGTCGCGAAATATTCCATAACTTTTCGAACCGGTGAATGTTGGAGCGTTATATTCGAAATCGTAACCTAAAATATTTAAAGTAAAAAGTATCTGATTTTTAAGGTTTTCCTTATCGTTGATGTCTTTATAAAGAACCATCTGGTTTAAAATATTGTCAAATCCGGATTCTTCAATGTATCTACTTACTTCATTGAACCCCAATCCCCTTTTTGTATTTTTAAAATAACTGATTAATTCATCGTTGCTGTAGGAAGTGAAAATCTTTTGATAACCTATTGTATTGTTTCTAATCAGATTGACTGAACTTGATTCGGAGTTAAGATTGCCTGATGGAGGCTCCAAAATTAAAAACAGTTCCTTGTGGGATAAATTCGGATATTTGCCTAAAAGTTTTGTTAATACTGAATCCACATCGGTGCTAATCCATTCACCTATGAATGCATCTGAATTTTCAAATAACATGTGAAGTTCTTCTTCATCCATGTCTTTTACCTGATCACCGCTTCTTACAACCAAATTGAATCCGGAAAGATTATCTCTATTGTATATTTCATCACATGCCGAATCTATAATGTTTGTTCCAGGGTTATCTGAAACAATGAAAACCGTTTTATTTCTAACATTGCTTTCCTTTAAACTGTTCGAATCATCAACTGATATGGAATCACGAGAATTATCTTCCAGAGTCAAGTTGTCATCACTTTGGGCGAAAGTTACCTGAGCAAACATGAAAAATGACAACAAGATAATTATCAAGAACAATTTTTTATGACTATCCACAATTAACCCCTCATAACTTTTTAAATATGCATATATTATTTTATAATAAAGTGAATAATATATATTTTGATTAAAGTATTACTAAATGGCCAAATTTATACAAAAAAGTAATACTTTTTCAAAAACAACCTACAAAATATTTATTACATTATAAAATCAAAATAATCAATATTAACAACTGGGGATAATTTAATGAAAGTCGGGAAGGGTATTGTAAAAAAATATTCAAGAGAATATAACAGAACACTGAAAAATGGTCAAAGAAAAAAATACACAACAGAACAAATCCAAATTACCGTAGCAAAAAACGAAGACATATATGAAAATAAAGAAGAAGTTCTAATTATCCCAAATTCAGAAATTGAAGAATTTAAAAGTAGAGAAGAGCAAAATGAAACATTAAAAATTGCAAACTATCTACATGCTGAGGAAGTGAACGAATTGGAAAAACAACTCGAGGAAAACAATAACCAATCTACTTTTGAATACAAAAAAGAAATTGAAGTGTTAAATGCAACTGTAAAAGAACAAAAAATTGCATTAAGCGAAATGGAAGAAAAATATAATACTCTTCATGAAAATACCCTCAACACCCTGAAACAGGAAAACGAAACCATAAAAGAAAAAAATTCAAAATTAACAGTTGAAAATGAAAATCTGAAAGGAGAATGCTTAAAGCTGAAAGAAGAGCAAAATTCACTGCGTGAAAGCTACCATCAGATTTCGGCGAAATACGACCATTTAAAACAGGAAAATCTTAATACAAAAACAAGTTATGCTGAAATTTATGAAACAAATGAAAATTTAGAAAAAGAATATGATGCTTTACGTCTGGAATATAATGATTTGGTTGACAGATATAATGAACTGCAGGAGGAATTATACAATATCAAATCCCATCACAGCAGGGATGAATATCTCGCTTACAGAGTAAAGGAATTCATGTTAAAAAGATACTGATTATTCATCATCCTGAAACTCCGGATTCCATCTTTTCAGACTGGGAATGAAAAATGCAGTGATTCCGGTTGCCTGAGTTTCAGCAAGTCTGGGATTTTTCTCCATCATTTCATTGGTTTTTCGAACAATCATCTCCTCTAAAGTAATGTCAGGTTCTGTGTATTCACCATTCTGATAACAGTCCTTGCAGAATTCCGGGTTTAAACTGCCGTCCTTATTTGTTCCATAATCTTCTTTTACAATCGGTTGCCCACATGAATTACAAAATCCCATCTAAACCACTCAGTTTTTAAAAAAAAAATTAGAGGTAAATTAGAAAAATTCTAATTTACTTAGTTGTCTTTTACTTCAATATTTTCATCTTCATCCATTGCAAGTCTCATATTATCCGGATCAGGTTCGAAGTGTTCCAGGAAGTCCTGTGCAGCTCTTCTTACATCTCTTGAACCGATGATGTATCTTCCTGCAATGATGACATTTGCGCCTTTTTTAATTGCTTCTTCAACGTTGGAAGGAGTGATTCCTCCTGCAACAGCAACTAAACCTTTATCGCCGAGTATATCTTTAATGTCTTTAATGTTACCCCATTCTGTCATGTCTCCGGTGTCTTCACCGTGTTCTCTTCTGTAGGATTCCATGTCAACATTTCTGTGTAACAATACTATGTCCGGTTTTAAATCATCCGGCAATTTTGCAAGTTTTTTCTCAAATTCATCAACATTCATCATGTCAAGGATAGAGTAAATACCCTGCTTCTGAGTTTCATGGATTGCCTTTGCAATTGATTCAATGGTACCGAGACCTGAAATTGCCACAGCATCAGCGGTTTCATCAGCTGCCATTTTAACTTCTACACGGCCAACATCCAAGGTTTTTAAATCAGCGATAATGAATGCATCCGGACGTAGTTTTCTGATTTTACCGATAATGCCAACACCGAATTTTTTAACAAGCGGAGTACCTGCTTCAAGCAATATTCTGTCGTTGTCGGGTAACTCACTGATGATTCTTTCCATTGCAGATTCGTTGTCAAGGTCAAGTGCAACCTGCAGGTATGGAGGTGCCCAAAGCCTTTTGACTTTGAATCCCATAATAGGGTGAGTTCCACGGTCTTTTTCTGCAAGTACTTTATCGATTGTAGGGTAATCTTCCATTGCTCTTCTGATTGCCAGTTTTGTTGCACCATAATTGTACTGATAGATTTTTCTGAAATCCTTTGCGGAAGGGTCTATGAATACGCTTACATTAATTACAATGTCTTCGACAATATCCTTGTCGATGTATCCTTCTTCCACTGCATCAGCCACCGCTCTTGCAACTGCGGTTTGTGCAGGTCCGAATATTTTACTTGCATCTTCCAAATCCCCAACAGTTACTTTAGGAATAATTAAAGTAGCTGGTTTGGTCATTAAGTTAGGTCTGATTACACTTGTTAGCGGAGTGTGGCCTACAGATAAATTGGATAAACCGTTTGCAAAAGCCTGACCAACAGGTCCTTGTTTATCACCAATCAATAAATCAACATGTGCTAATTCAGGGCCGTCTCCAATGAGAGCTTCTCCTATTTTATACATTTGGTCCATTAAATTTCCTCCATTAATAATACTATATAATTTATATCATAATAAACTATTGGAAGTTAATCCTTCTTGAGATATCTTTTGGTAAAGGTAATCTTCTGTAAGGTTTTCCTATAGTTTTCTGATTAATTTCATCTATCAACTCATCAACTGTCATGTCAACTTTTTCACCGGTTTCACGAACTGTAACCTGGAATTTACCGGATTCTACTTCCTTATCACCTAAAACAAAGATGTATGGAATCCATTCTTTTGATGCATTTCTGATTTTTTTGCCGACACTTTCATCTCTGTCATCAACATCAACACGAATCTTTGCCTGATTTAGTTTCTGATATATATCTTCAGCGAACTCTTTATGTGACTCTCCAACAGTGAGTACACGAACTTGAATAGGACTTAACCATAACGGTAACATTGGAGCTTTATCATTGATTTCCATTGCTGTCTTTTCAAGCATTGCACACAATACTCTTTCGATACTTCCGGTCGGTGAACAGTGCAAAATAGTAGGATGATGCTGACTGCCGTCTTCTCCAAGATATGTAATATCAAATCTCTTACCGCTTTCAACATCAATTTGAACTGTAGGATTTTCAATAGGACGACCTAAAGCATCTATATTGGCCAGATCTATTTTACAAACCCAGTAATGATGTCTTTCAGGCAGGATTTCTAAAAGAATAGGTTTATTGAATTTCCTGGAAATTTCATACATCCACTCTTCATTGTCATTGAAGAAATCTTCGGTTGCTCTGAAAATAACCTCAAAATCCAAATCCAAGTCCTTACCTGTCTGCATACACATGTCTGTCTGATTTGAAAATTCTTCCAGTGATGCAGGAACATCAGCACAGAATGAGTGGAAATCAGGCATTGTGAATGCTCTTAATCTTTTAAGACCAACAACTTCACCCTTTTTCTCAAATCTGAAACTGTAAGTGGATAATTCATAAACCTTTGCAGGGAGATTCTTCCAGGTCAGATAAGAATCAGACATAACCCTGAATGCTCCAAAGCAGCATGCAAACCTCAGCATTAAGTTTTTCTTGGTATCTGTACGGTACTGTCTTTCACCGAATTTATATGCATGCTGATAGATTGCCTCATTATCCAGATCATAAAAGATTGGAGTTTCAATCGGCATGGCACCATTGTCAACAGTCAGATTATAAACATAATCGGCCAGAAGATCCCTGATTAACCTTCCTTTAGGATACCAGCGCAGATTACCAACGTCAGATGCAGGTTCATAATCACAGATTTCTTTTTCCCTCATCAGCTTAACGTGAGGAGGTTCGCCTTCATCAGATGCTCCACGGCCGAGTTCATAATCAACTAACTGTTTGAAAGCATGATTAGTGAATTCAAAGTCATCAATTTGGGTAATCCTGTCCCCTTCAAGAATCTGCCATTTGGAAGGTTTACGCTCAGTTTTAGCTTCCTCTTCCTCAGCAGTGATTGTTCTTGAAAGTTCACTTAAGGGATGACCTTTACAGGAAATTTCAAATGCCTTGTACCATCCGAAAGGTACTCTTTTAACAGTTAAGTTTTCAGCCAAAAGAGCCTCTTCTGCATCTTTTAAGATTTGAACAGCAACTTTCGGAGAGCTTAATGATGAGGATAAATGTGCATATGGATACAATACGATATTTTCAGCACTTACCTGATCATTGGCCTTGATTACTTCCTTAACTAAATTTCTAACAATACCTTCTGGATTATTTTCGTCGTCTTTTTCAACAGCTGTAAATACAACTAAAGAATCATCAAAGGAGCCTTCTTTTTTAGCATCTTCAATTTCTTCAGCTACAGGTGTCTTATTTTTAACATTGTAGTTTAAATAATCAGAATGAATAAGAAGTATTCTCATTTAATCACCATATATTAGTGATTAA
>CACZNW010000200.1 GCA_902782595.1 uncultured Methanobrevibacter sp.
ATGAACCAACAACACTTCAAAACCGAGCAAATTATGGCACAAATCAGTGCTGCTCTTGAAGACTTAGGTAAATAGATTTAGAGATTATTTCTCTATTTCTTTTTTTTATTTTTTAGATATTGCCATTCACTATATAAGATTTAATCCATCAATCTTCTTTGAATTTAATATTTGACAGATTTTAAATTGTAGTATATTAATCTATTTGTTAATTTCTGTTGATGTTTACTTTTGATATATGATATTTTTACAAGTAATTTCTTTTTTTAATATTGAAGCAAGTATTATTCAATCTAAAAAACATGTATAAATCAATATTTCTTAATTAAAGCAATTTAACACCTTAAAAAACTATAAAATTTATTAATAACCATGTTCAATATATAATCGACTAGTCTATGAAAGCTTTTGCTTGCTTAAATTAAATCATTCCAATATTTGCATAGGTGATTATTTTGAGTAAAGAAAGTGAATTGTTCTTAAAATTATTAATAAACATTTTCAGACTCATCACCATTATCATAATCAGGTTTTTTTAAGATAGAACCTTGCTGTTGAATGTCAAAAAATTTCAAGTTTAGAATTTCCTTTGGTAAGCTTTTCCTGCTTTCATGATACGTATCAAAAATTTTATATGCTATTAAGTTTATACAAATTATTATACAAAATTTTAAAAAAGCCTTTTTAAAATAATGTATGCAAATATTGGAGTTAAATATGAAGTTAGATTTTTCTAACTTTATATTCATTAATCTGTTTTTATCTTACATTTTCTCCTTAAATTTAATGTTTTAACTGATATTTGTCGATTTAATATAATTCAAAATTCATTTTTCATAACCATTATATTAGATGATAAACAAAAATTAAATCATAAATATATATTTGGATATTAGGTGTAGTAAATGACTAATTATCATGATGAAATTTTAAATTTTGAAAAAATCGCAAAAGAACATACTCAATATATGAGAAACAGTATTAATTTAATTGCTTCTGAAAACGTGACAAGTGTGGAAGTCACTGAAGCTGTAGCAACTGATTTTGCTCACAGATACGCTGAAGGACAGGCATTTGAAAGATTCTATGAAGGATGTCAATACATTGATTTAATAGAAGATAAAACCAAAAAACTTTCCTGTGAAGTTTATGACTGTGATTATGCTAATGTTCAGCCGGTATCAGGTGTAACAGCTAACCTCGCTGCATTCTTTGCATTTGCAAAACCTGGTGAAAAAGTAATGGCTCTTGAAGTACCTTCAGGAGGCCACATTTCACATGCAGATGTCAGTGCAGCAGGGATCCGTGGTCTGAAAACAGTTTTCCACCCACTGGATAAAGATGTAATGAACATTGACATCGATGCTATGAACAAAAAAATCATCGAGGAAAAACCAAAAATAGTATTGTTCGGAGGCAGTTTATTCTTATTCCCTCATCCGGTTAAAGAAGCACGTGAAGCAGCTGATGAAGTTGGAGCAACTGTCATGTATGACGGAGCACATGTTCTTGGTTTAATTGCAGGAGGACAATTCCAGCAGCCTTTAAAAGAAGGTGCAGATGTAATGATGGGAAGTACTCATAAGACATTCCCTGGTCCGCAGGGAGGAATCATTCTCTCAAGCAAAGAAAATGAGGAACTTATAGACAATGCAGTATTTCCCGGTGTTGTAAGTAACCACCATTTACACCACCTGTTAGGTTTGGGAATCGCAACTGCTGAAATGCTTGAATTCGGTGAAGCTTATGCAAAACAAACCATTAAAAATGCTCAGGCATTAGGTCAGGCAATGTATGAAAGAGGATTCGATGTCTTATGCGAAGATTTGGGTTTCACTCAGTCCCACCAGATTGCTGTCAATTTAACAGACATCAGATCAGCATCCGACATTGCAAAGGAACTTGCCGACAACAATGTTATCCTAAACAAAAACCTTCTTCCTGGTGATGACAGGGACAATTCCGACAACCCTTCAGGTATCAGAATAGGTACCCAGGAAATCACAAGAAGAGGTTTAAAGGAAAAAGAAATGGATGAAGTTGCAGAATTCATTAAACGTGTGGCGGTCGATAAAGAGGATATTGCAGATGAAGTTGCAGAATTTATGAACCAGTTCACCGTTCTTGACTATGCATTTTCAAAAAGAGAAGCTTATAAATATCATAGATTAGATTAATATGAGAATAGCCTTTGCATTTACTGGAGCTGGTCATTTACTTCGTGAATCAGTTAAAGTTGCTGTAGAATTATCTAAAAAGCATGAAGTCACTGTATTCCTCTCAGGAGCAGCCGAAGAAGTCCTTAAAATGTATGGACTTTATGAAAATGTTGTTCGTATAACCGGTGGAAAATACCGTGAATTAGCAACTGATTCCAGCCAAAAATTTTCATATCCAATTACAGGTCGTTTATCTTTAGGTAAATACGACCTCCTAATAGTTTCACCGGCTACAGCAAATACAGTTTCAAAAATAGTTTACGGAATAGCCGACACACTCGTTACAAATGCGGTAGCACAAGCCGGAAAAGGTGCTGTTAAAACTTATATGGTGCCTGTTGACATACATCCGGGACCTGTTGACACTGTACTGCCGTCCAAAATTGAACTGTCAAAATGCCAGGACTGTGATGATTGTGTTGCGGCACTTGCCTGTGAGCAGGGTGCTATTATTCCACATTCAGAAATAGATTTGACAAAATGTATCGGCTGTGGTCTGTGCAGAAACAGCTGTCCTTATGATGCAATTTCAGAAGGTAAAATCATAACAATCTATATGAGAGACATCGATATTGAAAATACCCGCAAGCTTGAGGCTATTGACGATATTGAAATCTTTGAAAATCCTTGTGACATTCTGAATAAAATTTCCGGATAAGTTAGATGAAATCTAATTTATCATTAATATTTAATTTCAGCAATCCTTTTTTTGTTTCAATTATATATTTTGCCTGTTTTTTTGGTCTGTAGAACTTCCACGGTTTTAAGCTTATCTTATCAAAAATAATCCCGTTTTCATCAATGTAGTAAATGTCTATTTCAAACCGCATGAACATTGTATGGATGCTGGAATCCTTGAGGTCTGTAAATACCATGATTTCGCTGAAGTCCTTTTTTCCCATAAGACCTATCAGCCGTTTAAAAAATGTATCTGCATAGATTATTTTCATACTTATTCTATTGTTTTTAGAATATATAAGTTTTTAACAAGTTAAAAGCAATATTGATTTATATGTATGTTTTATTTCTTATTTTGCCACTTGTCAAATCTTTTAATGCTGTTTTAAAGTCTTCCTTTTCAAAGGCACCGGGGATTATTAACTGGTGATTGGGGGTGTGAATTATGTAATGGGGAACTGCGGTAATTCCATTGAAAACAGCTTCTTCTGTATCAACTTCCACTTCGACTCCATAAGTTTTGCCTGAAATAAAATCCATAACGGTTTTCTCATCCATTCCGCATTTTTTTGATATGTCAATCAACACTTCATCATCAGAGATGTCCTTGCCTGTGAAATTGGCTTCATATATTTTAAAAATGAGATCTAAAAGAATTTCCGGACAGTTATTCTCGGCGAATTTGATTAATCTGTGGGCGTTTCGTGATGATTTGAATTCGAAAGTGTCTATCACTATTCCTTCGCTGTCTGCAATGTCTTTAATTTCATCGACCTGCGATTTTGTAAAATTAATATCTAATGAAAGCTCAAAGGCTATCATTTCCCATTCACATTCCAGATTTAACTCATCAATTGCTTGTGATAGGCGATTAAGTCCAATGTATGAATAAGGACAGTTGAAATCGCTCCAAAAAACTATTTTCATTTTTTCTTTTTCTGATTATCCTTTTTTTTAGCCATTTTATATAGTTTAATCGTATTGTCTATTACCTTGAAAAGTGAATTATATTTTCTCATGAATCCCATGGTTTAATATATTGAATTTTTCTTATATGTATTTTCTCATAGGGGATTAAATTGTGAAGGATTATAATTAAATTTGGGATTTCACCGGTTTTCCATAACCTTTATTTATTATCTAAAACAAAAAGATATATATTATAAATCATTTGATATGTGTGCCGATAACATATTAATTATCGTTATCGGGCATTAAATCAGTTTAATTTTAATATTTGCACATATTAATTATCAATTTTCGAGGAGTTAAAATGCCAATACAAGAGGCAGATAAATCATACGATCACGATAAGATAGAAAGGAAAGTACAGAAATTCTGGAAACAGGAAGATACTTTCAAAAAAGTAAATGAACTTAGAGAACAGGGTCCCAGATATTCATTTTTAGACGGCCCGCCATACTGCAGCGGTAAAATACACTTGGGTACAGCCTGGAATAAAATTATAAAAGACACTTACCTGAGATACAAATCAATGAACGGATTCAGTTTAAGAAGACAGGCCGGATGGGACATGCACGGACTTCCGATTGAAAATAAGGTAGAGCATTTGATGGATATTCAGTCCAAACAGGAAATCGAAGAAATTGGTATCGACAAATTCGTTGACAAGTGCAGAGAATTTGCCCTGGAAAACAAGGTTGCAATGGAAGATGAATTCGACCAGTTGGGTGTTTGGATGGATTGGGACGACCCGTACATGACACTTGATCCTAAATATATGGAATCTTCATGGTGGATGCTTAAAAGGGCTAACGAACAGGATTTACTTATCAACGACCAGAGGGTAATCAGCTGGTGTCCTCACTGTGGAACAGCTCTTGCGGCCGCTGAAATAGAATATGAAGAAAAGGAAGACCCTTCTATCTATATTAAATTCCCGGTTAAAGGCGAGGAAAACACTTATTTCCTTGTCTGGACAACAACCCCGTGGACTCTGCCCGCCAACATGGCAATCTGTGTAAATCCCGAATTTGATTATGTTTACGTTTCAAAAGACGGCGAAAATTATATATTATCCGAAAACCTGATGGAAGATGTTTTGGGAAAACAGATTAAGATTCACAGAACCAAAATACCTGCTGAAAGCGAAGATGAGGAAGACCAGATTATTGAAGAAAAAGAGGTAATGTATGAAGTCATCAAAACCGTTAAGGGTGAGGATTTAATCGGAATGAGTTATGATTATGTCCTGATGGATGAAGTTCCAATACACTCACAATTCGATGAAATAGAAGCCGTTCATAAAGTATTGCCGGGAGACCATGTTGAACTTGGCGAAGGTACAGGTCTTGTTCATACCGCACCCGGTCACGGTCCTGATGACTTTGAAGTTGGTAAAGCAAATGACATTCCGATATTCTGTCCTGTAGGCGAAGACGGATGCTTTACACAGGACGCAGGTAAATATGCAGACAAATTCACAAAAGAAGAAAACCCTCAAATCATCGCTGATCTTGAAGATAAAGGTTTGATGTATAAGTCAGAAACCATTGAGCACAGATACGGAGTATGCTGGAGATGTAAAACCCCTATCATTTACCGTGCAACCAAACAGTGGTTCTTAAAGGTAACAGATATCAAACAAAAAATGCTTGATGAAATTGATAAAGTCCAGTGGGTACCTAAATGGGCCGGTGAAGGAAGATTCTATGACTGGGTTGACAATGCACGTGACTGGACAATTTCCAGACAAAGATACTGGGGTATTCCAATACCAATCTGGGAGTGTCCCGACTGCGGTGAGCTGAAGGTCATAGGTTCTCTGGCAGAACTGAAAGAGGAATCATTAAACGAAATCAGCGTCAGCGATTCAGAGCTTATTCACAGGCCTTACGTTGATGAAGTCGAAGTTAAATGTGACAAGTGCGGTCAGACCATCAAAAGAATCCCTGATGTACTGGATGTATGGATTGATTCTGGTGTTGCCGGATGGGCTTCACTATACTATCCGCAGGAAGCCAACAAATTCCAGGACTGGTTCCCTTATGACTTTATTACAGAAGGTCACGACCAGACAAGAGGATGGTTCTATTCACAGTTGGGTACCGGAGTAATAGCAATGGGTCAGAGTCCATATAAGAAAGTATTGATGCACGGTTTTGTTTTGGATGAACACGGAAACAAAATGTCAAAATCACTGGGTAATGTAGTTGCTCCTGAAGAGGTAATTGAAAAATACGGAGCCGACGTTTTAAGATTCTACCTGTTGTGGGCTTCCAAACCGTGGGATGATTTGAAATTCGTATGGGAAGAACTTTTAAACATAAATAAAATGTTCAACATCTTATGGAACGTTTATGTGTTCTCAACCACTTACATGTCTCTTGACAACTTCAATCCAATCGGATTAACCGAAGATGACATGATTTTACGCTCAGAAGACAAATGGATAATTTCCAAAGCAAACTCACTGGTCATGGAAGTGGCCGGTGATTTGGATGATTTATTCTTCCACAAGGCTACAAGAAAAATCAACAATTTCATCCTTGAGGATTTAAGCAGATGGTATGTCAGACTTATCCGTGGAAGAACATGGGTTGAAAGCGATGATCCGGATAAAGTGGGTGCTTATTACAGTTTATACACAGCTCTTGTTAAACTTATTCAGGTATTGTGTCCGATAGCTCCTCACGTATGTGAAGAAATCTATGAGAACCTTGTTAAGGGAGTAAATCCTGAAGCTCCTCAAAGCATTCATATGCTTGACTGGGAATATGACGGGGATGCAATAGATATTGAGCTTGAAGCTAAAATGGATGTTGCACGTGAAGTAATCGAAGCGTCCATAAGGGCAAGGGACATGGCGCAATACAAACTCAGATGGCCGGTAGCTGACATTACCGTTGTATCACAGGATGATAATGTTTTAAAAGCTATTGAAGAGTTAACAGATATTATCAAGGACCAGTCCAACACCAAAGAAGTGTTATGCGCCAGCGAATTTGAAAAACTGTCATTTATAGCAAAACCTAACCTCAAGATTTTAGGTCCGAAACTCAAAGGCGACATGGGCAAAGTTGTAAAAGGTCTGAAAGAAGCTGACGGAAACAAAATCAAAGCTGAGCTTGATGCCAACGGATGTATTGTCATTGAAGGAATCGAACTGTCATCAGAAGAGGTACTGTTTGATTCAGAACTTCCGGACGATTTCGTATCATCAGAATTTGAAGGTGGAAACGTATTTGTAAACACCAACATCACACTTGAAATCAGACAGGAAGCTATGGCACGTGAACTCATAAGAAGAATACAGGACATGAGAAAAACCCTTGATTTGGATGTTGAAGCAAACATTAACGTGGATGTTGAAACATCAGCCGAATTCAAGGATTTAATAGTACCTCAATCAGAAATCATAGCTCATGAGGTAAGAGCCAAAAGCCTCATTATAACAGACACTGAAGAATGCAGTAAAGATTCTAAAGATTATACTAAAGAATGGGATATTGAAGGAGAAAAAGTTATTATTTCAATAAAAAATTAGTGGTGTTAACATGACTTTAGCTGACTCTGAAATTGAATATATTGAAGGAATCCTTGGAAGAGAAATGAACGAACTGGAAGAAGGAATGCTTGACGTAATGTTTTCAGAACACTGCTCATATAAAAGCAGCAGACCATTTCTAAGAGCTTTCCCGACTGAAGGTGAAAATATTATCCTCGGTCCGGGCGATGATGCCGGACTTGTAAGCGTAACTGACAGGTATGCACTGGCAGTCGGTATGGAATCACACAACCATCCCTCAGCAATTGAACCTTATGGAGGAGCAGGGACCGGTATCGGTGGAATTTTAAGAGATATAATCTCTATGGGAGCAATGCCGATAGCACTTCTGGATTCATTAAGGTTTGGACCTTTGGAAGAAGACCAAAAATCAAGATATTTATTTGAACATGTGGTTAAGGGAATTTCAGACTACGGTAACCGTGTAGGAGTTCCAACAGTTGCAGGTGAAATCGAATTTGATGAATCATTCAGAACAAACCCTCTTGTAAACGTAATGTGCGTGGGACTTGTTGAAAAGGACAAAATAGTCAGAGCGCAGGCACCAAACACAGGTGATGTATTCCTTTTGATGGGCGGAACAACAGGCCGTGACGGAATTCATGGAGTAACATTCGCATCTGAAGAGCTCACATCCGATTCAGAAACAGAAGACAGACCGGCAGTACAGGTAGCCGATCCGTTCACCAAAAAAAGAGTGCTTGAAGCTTCACTTGAAATATTGGAAAAAATCAATGTCAGCGGTGTCAAGGATCTCGGTGGAGGAGGTCTTACCTGCTGTATTTCAGAGCTGGTTGACGCATCTGAAAATGGGGCATTGGTGGATTTACGCACTATTCCTTTAAGGGAAACCGGAATGACTCCATACGAAATAATGCTTTCAGAGTCACAGGAAAGAATGGTATTTGTCATAAACCCTGACGATGTCGAATTGGCACAGGAAATCTGTGATAAACATGAAATCGTATCATCCGTCATAGGTGAGGTTATAGAAGGAAAAAACATGATTATATCTGACGATGGTGAAGAAATCGCCAACCTGCCGACAATATTGCTTGCGGATCCTCCTTCAATCGACAGACCAGTCAAGGAAATACCTGAGGACACAGAAAAAATCGAACTAAAGGAACCGGGTATTCATGAATCATTGCCTAAATTATTATCCTCTCCAAACATCGCATCCAAACAGTGGGTTTACAAACAGTATGACCATGAGGTTCAGGTAAGAACAGTCGTAAAACCTGGAGATGATGCAGCAGTTTTAAGAATTGATGAAAACACTGCCATAGCACTTACAACAGATTCCAATACCATACACACCAAATTATCTCCTTTTGACGGGGCTGGAGGTTGTGTTGCTGAGGCAATCCGTAATGTAATTTCAATGGGAGCAACACCATATGCAGTTGTAGACTGTCTGAACTTCGGAAACCCTGAAACTCCGGAAATCCTCTGGCAGTTCAAAACAGCTATTGAAGGAATGAGTCTTGTTGCTGAAAAATTCAACGCTCCGGTTATCAGTGGTAACGTAAGTTTTTACAATGAAACCGAAGGAATTAAAATCAATCCTACTCCTGCAGTCGGAGTTATCGGTGTTGAAGATATTGAAAACATAAGAACTATGGACTTCAAGAATGAGGGGGATAAAATTATCCTCATAGGCAGGACATATGATGAACTGACAGGTTCAGAATATCACAGGACAATTCACGGCATAGAAAAGGGAACTGCTCCAAAAATCAGAATCGATGAGGAAGTTGCAAACGGTCAGTGTGTCCTTGATTTAATTTCATCAGACGAGGATAAAAATATCACCGCCGTTCATGACGTGTCCGCAGGAGGCCTTGCGGTTGCACTGTCAGAAATGGTTATTAAATCAGGACTGGGATGTAATGTATCCCTAAAGGATGAAAATCTTGACAAGATTCAACTTTTATACTCAGAAAGTCACGCAAGATACCTGTTGACAGTTAAAGCGGATGCAGTTGATGATATTTTAGCAAAAATAAATGTCCCGGCTGAAGTCATCGGTGAGGTTAAAGGCACATCATTAAATATCAATGACCACGAATTCAGTTTTGATGAATTAAATGATGCTTATCATGGAGTTATAGAAAAATACATGGCTTAAATAATTTATCTTCGAGGGGAGTTTTTTTCACATGTTTTTATCGAAACTCGATTCATTAAAAAATGCTCAGAAGTTAATCTCAGACAATCAGAAAGTCACACAAACTGAAGAGATTTCCATTCACGATGCTCACAGAAGAGTATTGGCTGAGGATATAATCGCATTTCATGATTCACCGCCGTTTGATAAATCAGCAATGGATGGTTTTGCTCTGATTGCAGAGGATACGTTTGGTGCGGGACAGTCAACACCAAAGGAATTTAAAATCATTGATGCAATAGGTGCAGGGGATTTTTCATCAAAATCAGTTGACCATAATGAAGCGATTGTAATTGCCACAGGTGCTCCTATTCCCGACGGAGCCGATGCAGTTTTAATGAAGGAATACACCACAACCGACGGGGATGACCTGACAATTTATTCTCAGGTAACTCCCGGTGAAAACATTTCTCCAAAATCTGAAGACATAATTAAAGGCCAGAAGATTTTAGACAGGAATACTTTCATCAGATATCAGGAACTGGGTCTGATTGCATCAGCGGGTTATGATACAGTGAAGGTATTCAAAAAACCTAAAGTAAAACTTATAATTACAGGAAATGAACTTGTCGAGCCGACCAAGGCCGAAATCGACAGTGCCAAAATAATCAATTCCAATCAGTTTACAATTAAGGCAATGGTAGAGGATTGCGGTGCTGTCTGTGATGTTGAATGTGTGGGAGATTCTTTTGATGATGTTAGAAGTGCCGTTTTAAAGGCCTGTCAGGATTATGATGTTATAATGACTACAGGAGGGACCGCTGTTAGTAAAGGCGATGTTGTTCTTGATGTGGTTGATGATTTGGGGGAAATATTATTCCACGGTGTAGCCATCAGACCGGGAAAACCGGCAGGGGCTGGAATTGTCAATGATAAAATGATTTTTACTTTTTCAGGGCAGCCCGTTGCGGCAATGTCTCAGTTTGACATGTTTGCCCGTAAATATCTTTTTGAAATGCAAGCAAGATCATTTGATTTTCAGATTGTTAAACGAACATCTCAGCTTAAAATCCCATCACAGCTGGGCAGGGTTGATTTCATACGTGCAGTTTCAGATGATGAACATGCAAAACATGTGCTCAACAGGGGTTCCGGCATTATTCGGTCAATGGTGGAGGCGAACAGCTATATCATCATAGATGAAAATGATGAAGGATATCAGAAGAATGATTTAGTTAACGTTGTCTTCTTTAATTCACTACTTTGGTAGGACAAGAGGTATTTTAATGAATGGGATTTATTATTATTTGATAGCTTTTGTTTTCATCTGGGGAGTTGTTGGAATATTTCATAACAGGCTGTCCAGTCATGGTGTGGAACTTAACTTTCCAACCATAATGTGGAAAACTCAAAGGCTAAGGGGATTCATATCCAGAATTTCCAACATATCACCAAGATTCTGGAGATGGTTCATGAATGTGGGAATTATTGTGGCATTCGGCGCTATGATATTCATTACATGGACGATTCTCTCAACATTACCTTCCGTTTTTGAAACACCTGCAGTTTCCATAGTAATTCCCGGTGTGGACATTCCGGGCTCTCAGATTTACGTTCCATTCGTATATGGGCTGATAGCCCTTGCCACCGTTCTGATTGTGCATGAATTCTCCCACGGTGTTCAGGCCGTCGGTGAAAAAATACCTATCAAGTCAATAGGGCTGCTGCTCTTTATAATACTTCCCGGAGCATTTGTCGAGCCTGATGAGGAAAAGTTGAAGGAAGCTAAAAGAATTTCAAGGTTAAGGGTTTATGCCGCCGGGTCAATAGCCAATGTATCACTGGCGCTCATTGCTTTGTTGCTTTTATCAATGGCTTCCGGTGCAATACCGTATTTTTTCCAGGAAGACGGCATTGAAATAGGCAGAATTGTCTCCGATTCTCCTTCTGAGGGAATATTAAAGGAGGGCATGGTTCTTGAAGCCATTGACAATCACACTATCGGTGATTCAAAGGAATATGTCAATGTTGTAAGCTCATTTTCACCCGGAGATAACATATCGGTTCAAACAGATCAGGGCACATATCATGTAACTCTGGCCAAACATCCGAATAATGAGTCAAGAGGATTTTTTGGAATACAGGCAAATAAACACTTCGAAATGGTAAATGACAGTTTAGATTCAATACCATGGATTCTATTTGAGCTCATTGATCTGTTTCAATGGATAGTAACATTAAACCTAGGGATAGGTCTGTTTAACCTGCTTCCAATCAAGCCTTTGGATGGAGGTTACATGCTTGAAATACTGCTCAGCTATAAAATGTCCGAACGATATTACAGGCCAATCGTTAATGCACTGTCCGCTGTATTGGCAATGGTAATTGTATTCAGCCTGATTGTAGGTTTTATTTAAAAAAAGAAAAATTGAAAGAATAATTTATATTCTTTCGAAATTTAGAAGTATCTTTCTAAGATGCCTTCTAAGATTTTATAGTGACGACCTTCGTCTTTGGAACTTTCACGGAAAAAGTCAGCTGCAGTTTCAATGCCGGCTTCTTCAGCTTTATCAGCTGCTTCTCTTTTTTCAGCGTTGGCCATTTTTTCTCCACCCATCATCCATTCGATGTTTTCTTTGAGGGTAGGTTTTATGATTCCGTTCATTTCACAGAATCTTGCAGCGTGTTCTGCTTCTTCCCATGCTAATCTTTTGAATACTTCAGCTAATTCCCCATAACCTTCACGGGAAGCTTGTCTGGACATAGCAAGGTAAATTCCAACTTCATTGGTTTCTCCTTCAAAGTTTCCAGCAACATAGTTTTCTACAGGGGTATCTTTTGTAATTCCAATTTCATGTTCGTATTTTACCATAATATACATCTCCTTTTATTTTTTATAATTCTTTACAGGCTTGAGCTAATTTCTTACCTAATTCATAACTTGCCTCTTCTTCTTCAGCGGTAGGTACAAATGTTATTTCCTGCGTGTCAACAACGTCGAATCCGCATTTTCCCAATTCTTCAGCGAGCATTTCAGGAGTTCCTCCTTTTCCACCCATTGAACCAAAGGTTACTGCTTTTCTTTCAATACCTGTTCTGTTGAATAGAAGGCCTTTTAAATAGTACATGATGTCTCCAATACTTGGATACGGTACATCGTTAATGGTCGGATCACCAATTGCCACTCCTTTACTGGTCAGGATGCTTTTAACGATTTCGGATCTTTCATCTTCATGCAGGAAGAATATTTCCACATCGAAACCTTCTGACATTGCACCTTCTGCAATTTCATGAGCCATCTGTTGGGTTGAGTAGTGCATTGTGTCGTAAATAATTGTAATTTTGTCTTCACATACTCCTGTAGCCCAGTTTTGGTATGCTCCAATGATCTGCATAGGGTCAGTCCATATCTGACCGTGAGATGGTGCAATCATTTTAATCTGGTCGAGTAAACCTAATTCCACTACTTCGTTCAATTTTTTAAGCACGAGTTTTGAAAGCGGAGTAATAAGGTTTGCATAGAATTTCTGTGCAGCATCCATCAGGACGTATTCAGGTATTTCATCTGAAAATCTTTGGGTGAAACATAAGTGCTGGCCGAATGCATCGTTAGGGAATAAAATACCGGTTTCATCAGCAAGTAAAGTAAACATGCTGTCAGGCCAGTGCAACAGGAAAGCATCCAGGAACGCTAATGTTCTTCCGCCAACATCCAGACTGTCGCCTGTTCCGACTGTTATGAATTCAGCACCTTCAAGTGAAGGATAATGCTTTATTAATCCGTTCACTGCAATTTTAGTACAGTAAATTGGTGCTTCCGGGAATCTTTTATGTAAATCCACCAAGACTCCTGAATGGTCTTTTTCCACATGGTTCTGGATAATGTAGTCAACTTTGACTTCTTTTCCTTCCTGTGCGAATGCATCATCGATACGTGCCATCATTTCTTTTGTTTTTCCAGGATATGCATTATCGATTAATGCCACTTTATCTTCACCAAATACAAGGTATGCATTGTATGTGGTTCCGTCTAATGTGTAACCGTGGTAGGTTCTTAAGTCCCAATCGAGTACACCAATCCAATATACTCCATCAGCTATTTTTTGTGCATTAGCTTTCATATTTTATCTCCAAAATTTTTGGGCAATTCATAATTTTTTTTATGAATTTAATAATATTTTGCTACTTTTTATTATATATAATTTTGTTTTGTGCGAATTGTTCGTGTTTTGCGGGGTTTATTTATTAAAATAAGTTTTTTTTATTTCAATTTATCTAAAAAACATCAAAATAAATATTTTTGTTGTATATCTGTTAAAGTATAGTTATGACATACAAATTTGATAAAGATACAACCAGATTAAAAAAAATACTCTCTATTAATTTGCTCCAAATTAATTTTCAAAAATATTGTATCCCGGAAATTCTCTGTTTTTTAACACATGCTCAAGATGTATTATAATTAAATTATGAATAAGTAGTATACAATAACTGTACTCTTCACTACTTTCATCTTAAGAACCAGTACATCTTGTGGTAAGCAAATATCCGGGAAATTTTACTATCTAGTCAAGGAAAATCAAAAGATAACATTAATGCGGCATGTTATGTGTCTTACCGAGTAAACACAGGATATCTAATAGGGATAATCTCCTTTTTCCCTATATTCCTTTTTCAGCCATGCTTTAAAAATGGAATCATATATTTTAAAGCCGTCTTTATCCAGCTCTATTAATATTTTGTTTTGAAGTGATTTTAACGAAGCACCAATGGCTCCGCTAGTTACTCCCATTTTGTTTGCTATTTCAATTCTTTTTAATGGTTTTTCAACAAGGGATGAGATAATCCTTTGTTCCTGTTTAGTCAACTTGTACCATTCATTTGTCAAATGAACAACTAAATAAGGCAGTGTCTTTTCGAATTCAGAAATTATTTTTTCTTCATTTAATTCCTCATTAGGGGGCAATAGTCTTGCAAAGTTATTGATATAATAGGGGTTTCCGTTTGTGCATTTGTAAAATCTTTCAAAACCGTCATCTGTGAATTTAAGATAATCGGCTTTTTCAGCTAAATAATTTTTAGTTGTTTCAAATGAGAATGTTTTGATTTCATAGTTCAATATCCTGCCTCCAAAAGCACCCCTCTGACCTGCAATATCTCCAATCAAATCGTCTTTAACGCTCATGCTTCCGGAAAATATATAACCTATATATTTTTGTGACTGAATGACACTTCTGATGTACCACAAAAATTCGTTAACATTCTCATCAAGCTGTTTTAACAATTGAAATTCGTCAATAAATATTAAAATGCCGCTAATATGATTTTTGCAGTCATCATATATTTGCTGAGGCAAGTCCATTACAAAAGTTGTGAATTTTGCATAATCTTCTTCAGTTTTAAGAATAGGAATGGGAATTTTATCAACAGATTCCCATCTATCTAATTTGAAATTACGTGTCTTGAAATATTTTAAAATCTGTATATCAATAGTTGTGATATTTGACTGTCGGCATGCTTTAATAAGGGATTCGTAGAATAACTTCATGAAACAGAAACGAGTTAATTTATCATCTTTTTTAAATTTGTCCATCCCTGCCAAATCCATATAGACAACTGCATATTCATCCTGAAAATCTTTTTTTAATTTTTTCATTAATGCGGTTTTACCTACACCTCTAACGCCGGTAAGCAGTATTGTTGGAGTTGATCCCTTTTTAGTTACCTCCAAATTATCTGAAATGAATGAAATTTCTTCTATCCTATTATAGAACTGTGTGTCATCTAAATTAGTGTTGTTTCCTAATGGTAAACTTGCCATAATTACACCTTCGGGTAATATGTTTGGAAACATTATATATAAATATAATGAAAATTTCATTATAATGGAAAAAACACACATCACATTATATAATGCAAAGTTCATTATAATGGAAAAAACGCACATTGCATTACATGAAATTCAAGTTTCTTGTATTGTGAAACAATGCGGAATTCAGATAGTGATGCTTCCATGAGATTTCTAGTCACTTCAATGGTTAAAACCGATAAGTATACGAACTATTTTATTTTAATTTAAACGAACAGTTCGTATTCTTTTTATTTTAATTTTTATCATTGTTCACTTTCATGGAAATTTTATTATACAAACATATAATTTTTAATTTTTAGTTATATTTATTAACCAATAATTTTAAATAACATTATATCTATTGGAGGACAGCAAATGAGCGAACAAAAACCGATTCAAATTTTTTCAAATTCAGATGTGGACATTGGAGTCAATGTGGTCAAAAGCCCGGTAAAACTGACTATTCTTGAAATGTTAAGAGACAGCGACATGGAATTTGATGAAATTGTAAACAACACAGGAAAATCAAAATCAACAGTATCAGTACACTTAAAAAGCTTAAGGGAAAGCGGAATAATTTCATACAGGCTCAATCCTGAAGACAACAGGAAAAAAATCTTTTTTATAACTTCAAAATATTTGGGTTCGGTTGATTTGCGCGAATCAAAGGAAATCAAGGAAACCAAATCCGATTACATAACCAAAAACATTATAGAAAACGATGAGGAATTTTCAACATTGCTATTCCATACGCTGAAATCCATGCTTATTCAGGAAGGGGTAAACATAGACCCTATTCTGCAGTCCACGGGAAACAGCATCGGAAAATCCATTTTTGAAATCCTCTACGATGATGATCTGGATATTTTCATGAAAAACATTGCCGATTTTTGGCAGAGAAAAGGCCTGGGTAGATTAACCTTTGAAATCGGTCAGTTAATTAAAATCACAACTTATGACTGTTTTGAATGCAAATCACTTCCAAAAACCGGAAAACCAGCATGTTTTTTGGATACTGGAATATTTGAAGGTTTATTTAGCGAATTCTTTAACATGCCAGTCAGTGTCATTGAAACTCAATGCTATACGATGGGTGATGAGAGGTGTGTGTTTGAGATAGAACCCCAACACATCAGGTCATACTAGTCATCATTGAATTTTATAACGGTGGTTGTCAGGTAAGGTTTTTCATTGGAAAAGCCTTCAATTATCTTTTCATTTTCACGTGTACAGTTTTGGACGGAGTAAATCTCTTTTGGCCTATTTTTTTCTTCGATTGTGGATTCCAGCTGAGATGTGTTTCTTGATGCCTTCATAAGTACTATCGAATCACTGTATTCCAGGACCTCTTCCAGTCTGTCATCAATTTTAGGAACAATAGTTAGAATATCGTTCTGCTCAACCAGTGCTTCGTTTTTGGCGGCCGCACATGCGGTAAATGATGTAATTCCCGGAATTGTTTCAATTTCATACCTGCCGATTAATCTTTTCTGCACATAGGAGTAGGTACTGAAAATTGAAGGGTCTCCAAGGGTGATAAATGCAACGTCCCTTCCGCTGTCGAGATATTGGGCAATCATTTCAGATGCGCTTGTCCAAATCTTTTCAAGTTCTTTTTTGTCTTCAATCATTGGAAATATAGGTTCCACAAGCATTAAACGTTTATAATCTTTTCTTTCTTCAAGAACAGGTCTTACGATAGATAATGCAATACTTTCTTTTTCTTTTGAGGATTTTGGTGAAAATACTACCGGAACATTTTTTAAAACTTTGGCGGCTTTTAAAGTCAACAGTTCGCTGTCTCCAGGTCCAACACCAATTCCTATCAGTTTTCCTTTTTCAGCCATCATAATCACTTTTACATTTTAATTGCAATATTGCAATGTGTTTGTCTACTACTTATTTATAGTACTACTTTACTAATATATTTTTGATGTCAAATTCTATGTTCTGTCCAAATTGTGGAATGTTAAAAAGTAATTGTGTTTGCGATAAACCGGAGAATAAGAAATCTGGAGGTCTTACTAATTTATTTAGTTTTTCCAAGCCTAGAAAATCATCCATTTTGGATGATGAGATTCCTGATGTATATTCAGTTGATGATTACCAGCAGGATGAGGGAACCGCAGCATATCTTAAGGAAATTTATCCTAATATAGATGATGAAATAATTGTTAATTTCCCGTTTAAAGAACCGAGACTTGGGCAGCTGGAAATAATTCAGGATATAAACGATGCAATTAAAAAAGGATATAAATATATTATTCTGGAAGCCGGAACCGGAACAGGAAAATCCGCAATAGCAACAACACTTGCTAAAATGTATGAATCAGCATATATTCTGACAATGACCAAGCAGCTCCAGTCACAGTATTCCGACGAATTTTCCTTTCCGCTGGTTAAGGGAAGGGGAAATTTCGCATGTCTGCATGAAAATCTCGAATCAACATGTGACATGGGCGCATGTAAAACGGCTCCCACTTCAAGCAAATTCTTCTGCCCGTACGGTGTTGCCAAAAATCCGTCACTGGATGCCGAGCTTGCTTTTGAAGATTCATTCGGAGGAACAGTATTTTACCAGTCACCCAATCATTGTCACTACTGGAATCAAAAGGCCAATGCAGTAAACTCTCCAATCACGCTGATGAATTATGATTATGCAATCGTTGAGCTGAATTATGTCAAGCATTTTGGAACAAGATCCCTTCTGATTTTAGATGAGGCACACAACATTGAAAACAAGCTGATGTCTACAATGGAAGTCACACTCTACAACAGGACTCTTGAAAGGGATATAAGCAAAACAATGTCCAAGTCTATTTTAGATGATGGTGAACTTGAGGACTGGATAATGGAAGTGGATGCTATCAGAGAGGCCTATGATGAAATTGATTTAAAGGAGTTAAGCAAAAACAAATCAGAAAGGATTAAATCAACCATCTTAAGACTTAAAACCCTTAAAAAGAATCTGGAAAAGGAACCGAAAAACTGGGTTATTGACACGGACGAAACCAGTGTTGTATTTAAACCTTTAAGGGTTCATCATTATGCCAAAAACAACCTGCTGAAATATGGGGATGTTGTCATTTTCATGAGCGCAACAATTCTCTCCCATAAGATGTTTTCAAAATGGCTGGGACTGAATCCGAATGAAGTTTATCACATCAAAGTGGACAGTCCGTTTTCCAAGGAAAAAAGGCCTATTATCCTTAATCTTGCCGGTAAAATGTCAGCAAATAGGATTAAAAACACTGCACCGAAAACCATTCCAATACTGCAGGAAATACTCAAAAAACATGAAGGGGACAAGGGTTTAATTCACACCCACAGTTATAAGTGCCAGCAATATATTACCAATAACCTGTACAATTCACGTCTGGTTTCCCACACATCAAAAAACAGGGAACAGGTCTTGAATTTCTTTGAAAAAGACGACAATCCACTGGTTCTGGTTTCTCCATCCATGAGTGAAGGTGTGGATCTGCCATATGACAAGTGCAGATTCCAGGTTATCTATAAAATACCGTTTCCCTATCTCGGTGACAAGCAGGTTAACATGAGAATGAAACGGGATAAAAAATGGTATGCCTATAAAACCGTAATGACATTAATGCAAGCATACGGTCGTGGAATGAGGGCAGAGGATGATTCCTGTTACACTTATATCATTGACAGTGATATCAACATGCTGTTTAAAAGCCCTATGTATCGCTCACTGATTCCGGACTTTTTTAAAGAAGCAGTTGTAAGATTAAAATAATTAGCGGACCTGGAGGGATTTGAACCCTCGATCTTGGGATCCGAAGTCCCACGTCATTCCTAACTAGACCACAGGCCCTATTTAAAACTTATTTTTCTTTTGAATCAACTGAAATAATCGGGATGTCATCTATGTCTTCTACTTCAGCATAAATGTCATCAATGGATTCACTTTCAAGCTTTGCTTTTTCATATTCCATTTCTTCAATCTCTTCAGGGGATAAATCTTTCTTCGCAGTGGATTTTTCTTTAGCATGAGAAAGATTTTCATCTTTGTCGAAAGATTTTTTATTTTTTTTAGAAGAAGCAGGTTTTAAATCCTCTTTAGCGAATTCACCTATCTTGTAAGATTCTTTATCCAATGGAATATTACTTTTTGGTATGACTTTTGGGGATGGCTTATCCTGAGTGGTTTCAGTAGTTTCTTTTTTATCGTCATTAATTGAATCTATACTGTTTGTAATATTTTCAAACGGATTCTTAAAGTTGAATAATTTGTAAATTCCATAAATTAATAAAAATAATCCAATTATAAAGACAATAACAAACATAAAGTTTGTTTCACCGGCTACAACATTGTCTATAATCCTGTCAGTACGTGACTGGAAAATAAACCCTGAAATAATGAGCAGTATGACTCCCAAAATTGAACTCACGATTGCAAGAACGGGTCTTCCTCGAATTTTAGCATTAATGGCATTGTCGAAGTTTTCACTGATTTCTCCTCCAAAGTCATCATCCAAATCCTCACCTTCATCTTTAGAGTCATCATCAATATTTTCAGGTTTCGGAGTTTTAATGATATAATCTTCATCGATAGGGTTTTCTTCTAAATTAACGGCATGTGAATCTTCATCACCTGGACGGTAGATGTATTCATCATCAATTTCCAATTCTTCATAATAATAATCATTGTCTTCGTTAAGATATTCAATTAACTCACTGTCTTCTTCAAGACCATCATATTCAGAGTCAATATCATCATCATCTTTGACATTATCAATCATGTCTTTTAAATTGGAAATCCTGTACTCCTTGTCTTTAGAATCTTTCATAAGAAAACCTCTTAATCGTATTCTCTCCATTTATGTTTACATTTTTTACATGTGAAAAAACGTGTAGGAGCTTCATCAGCGCTACGGGTTTGCTTTAATTCATAAGTAGCTTTATCATGTCCACATTTTGGACATATTTCGGTAACGCCTGGACCTAAATCCACATCTTCTCCAAGCATCTTAACGGTATCTTCAGATTCATGCTCTCCAATTGAAATACCTTCATAATCTGCAGTATTGGTATTTGCATCTGAGTGTCCGCATGAATTGCAGGTTAAAATACCATCTTCATCCGGCATCATCATTGATCCGCATTCAGGACAAAATTCCATTATTTTCCTCCATTTTTTTAGCTTTATTTAAACTGTCTTTTATTATTTTATCATGGTCAAAGGCAAGATTAACAGTTTCTAATTGGTCCTGTGAAAAAACGTCTATATCTGCAGCGTCACTATCGGCCTTTTTTGTATTCAAATCTCCTTTTGCGGTGAACACAACAGTAACAGTATGGCCTCTTGGGTCACGGTCGGGAGATGAGTAAACATTGACAAGCTCTTTAAGTTCAACGTCAATACTTGTTTCTTCTTTTGCTTCTCTTACTGCTGCAGTTTCTACACTTTCACCATATTCAACAAATCCTCCAGGTAATGCCCAACAGCCTTTAAAAGGTTCATTTTTCCTCTGTATCAGGATGAAATTAAAATCATCATCATAAATAAAGATGTCTACTGTCAGTGAAGGAATTTTATAATCTGCCATTTAATCACGTTAATTATAAAGCATCATCAATAAGTTGTTTAAATTCTGAACTTTCTTTTTGCAGTTCTTGTGCTGCTTTTTTCAATACTTTTCTAGGTCTTTTTCCTCTTTTGGTTTTAATAGTCATCTGTGGCTTTCCTGTAAGAGGATGATCGATATTGTAAACGGCATACTCAACATCAGGATCCTGCATTAAGATATGTCTTAAAGCATTGAAAACTCCATGACTTTCATCTTTTACTTCAAATGTGAGTTCTAAAGTTTTATCTTCAATAATTTCAAAATTTTCCATTTTATCAAACCTTAATTAATCATTAACATAGTTTATAGAAACTTTACGTCTTTCTTTTTTATTACAGGTATTGCACTGAAGTTCATTTGCTTTATTTGTAGTATGCATATAATCTCTGCAGCGGGTGCACATTGCTTTTAGGACTCCACACTCATTATCTACAGTTCCCAAATCGACATTGTCTCCGGTTATCTTAACCACTTTTGCCTGGACAATGTCACCAATTCTAAAAGCATCTGATAATTTTTCCAAATAGTCTTTTTTAGCTTGTGAAATGTGGATAGCACCCATATAAGGCAGAGCCAGTGGTCTGCCATTATCTTTCATACATTCAATTTTTACATTTGCCCTTTGAGGTTTAATATCAGTTATCTGACCATAAACGATATCTCCCACCTTTAAAAGGGCAGGTTTTGCATCTGACACAACAGAAATAACCTTCTTTTTTTGATTAATTTTAACATTTCCAAGTACTGATGACTTAATGTCACCATTATCATCATAAGTACCTTCCCCTGGTAAATACTGTTCTATAATTCCTAATTTATCTCCAGGCATTACAATTTGCTCATTTTCTATACTCATTAAAATCCACCAAAAATATAAAAATTTCTTTAATATTATAAGTATATTGATGTTTATATTTAAAAGTATTCATATTTTAAAATGGATATTATTTTTTTAAGGAATTTATTTTTGTTTACCTTTAAATTAATATTATGTATTTAGGTAAAATATTTTGAAAAATTCTTAAGAGACAAAAACATTTCTAAAGTACATGTAAAGGCTATGAAATCGTCTTGAAGAAATATTCATCATCTCATGGTAAAAGCATCGATTGTATGATTGATAAGGCATTAAATGATGAATCAGGCGGAATTGTAATTAAAAATAGGAAAATTAAAAACAGACTCCTTGATTTCAGAAGTAGTCTGATTAAAGTGACTTGTCATCAAACACCATCAACACCTATTTTTCAAAATCAAAACATTTTACGGACACTTTGAAATAGAACTGCCCTATATGCCATATATTAGAGATGCTAAAGATTATGAAAGCAGTTATTTTGATTTACCCACCCGAATGCATATCCGGGAAGCTCTTGAAATAGTAAGTGCTGATTTAGAGGCACCGATACTGTTTATGTCTTCATCCGGAACGGCAAAGGCCAAAACATTAAGTTTAACTGTTGGTGACTTTATTCAGGCAACTGCTGGGTATTACAATGGAGGTGGAATCGGGGATGTTTTAAAAGCACTGGATAATAGAGAAGTTGTTCCAACATTCTATTTATAGTAGTCTGCAAATTTAATTTTAAATTTTTCATGTTTCTGAAGAAACTTTTTTGACTTCTAAGTTCACATTAAGTTCAGGGCATTTTTAATTTTTGGCTTTATATATCATAGAAGTATCATTGCATATACATTTAATTAATCTGTTTCTTCTAAAACTGCTTGAATTAAGAAGTATATTGGGTATAATTGATTTGTAAACTGGTATTCACCCTGCTTTTTAGAACTGGATAATTCAATAATTCCTAATTTTTTTGCCCTATAAATAAAGTCTTTAAATACGCTGGATTCGGTTTCATTTAAAATATTTTCAAATTCTTTTTTGGTAAAAGTACTGTTTGGTGATGCCGCTAATTTTTTACCAATTTTTTTAAATAATGACAAATAACTTTCACTTCTTATTTTATTGTCAAGTAATGGTTGCAAGTATTTAAGTCCAATTCTATTTCCCGCTTCAATCACACCATTTATTGCATCAGTATTGTCAATATATCTGTCTGTATCTTTCCAAAATGTCGCATCTCCAATTTCCTGCATCATTGTTGGCATTCCTGAGGAATATTCTGTCATAGTTGATAATGCATCTGGAGATATGCTTATATTATATGATGAAAAGATTGTTTTGTAGAAATTTTCTATATCTTCATTTGACAATCTTTTTAACTCATGTGTATGAAAAATTCTATTTACAGAAGGATTGTGGGTATATAGCTTTTTAAATTTTTCAGGATATCCGGTTAACATTACACAAATCGGAGCATGTTCAATAGAGGTGGCAAGTGTATCAGCAAAACTTTTATACCAATTTGCAAAATCAGGTGTATGTGACAGTCCGTTAACATCATCAATAACGATGAATAATCCGTCTTTGTCTTTAAAATTACTCACTAAATCTGACAAATAAAATGCTAAATTATCTTTAATATTTGTTAATTCATCTTGTGATGGTTTAAATTTAATATTTAAACCTCCAAAGCCTACAGATTCAACATATTTGTCCATCAGTTTAAAGATTTTGTCTGACCATTTTTCTGATTTAATGGAATTTAATATTCTTTCGATTATCTGTATGACCAGTTCATCAATTGTATGAACTCCATCATTCATAATATGTGCAGTAACCATTGAATAGTTTTTTCGAGCAAAATCAGAGGTAAAGTTGGCCAGGGATGTTTTGCCTATACCCCGTTTTCCAGTTATGAAAAAATGTTGCGGATTTCCAGATTTCACAGCGGGAAAATATTTTAGTATATCGCTGATAATATCTTCCCGTCCTTTAAATCTATCGGGGCTTACCGGCTGTCCCGGTTGGAATAATGATTCTTTTTCTGAGATATCCATATAAAACACCTTTTGATTTATTTAACATTGTGTATTTTGATATATTTAAAATTATCCTAAAATCACCTCAAATAAAAAATCTATATGTTGGGAGCTGATTTAGATATTCAGATAACTGCTGGGATGTCAGTGGTGACGATAATAACTTTTTTCTTAAGACATATGTTTAGATATGGAAGATGATTTTAGTTTCTTATTAAATATATCTTTCATGAAATAAAATCTCATCAAGCTGATAATTTTCCCATTCACGCTTGTTCAATACAATTTCCAGTTCCTGTGGTGTCAGTAACGGTTTTTTATACATCTGTGAATCGTCAATAGCTATTCTCGGACATGCACTGACAACAAATGCATCCAGTTCCAGATAAGGCAGCAGTGCATCCGGAGAAACATTATCAACAAGGATAATGTAACTTTCCATATTCGCATCCTCAAGTGTTTTTTTAATTTCCTTTGCAAGGCTCATTCTGTACTGACCTTCCTTTGACGACACGATAATGCCCCATTTTTTGGCAGAACGTGCTTTTGTGATTCTTGCAAAGCGTATTCTAAGGATTCTGTCGGCAAATTCATCCATGCTTCTTATTTCGGAATTATACGGATCAATGGCTATAACTTCAGTATTTGAAAACAGTTTAATTCCCAGTGGGTGGAAATTTCCGCTGCCGATAAACAGTATCACGTCAACCTCAAGGTCTTTGATTGATGAGAAATTGCATCCGAGAACCTGTCCCTTTCGTGTTGAGGGTGATGAGCCTAAAATAACTTCCTTGCCGTTATCTTCCAGAAAATCCTTTGTTTCATTTAAAAGATGCAGGTGCTGTGTTGTTGTTACAAGACCTATTCTTTGGAATTTTTCCAACTCTTTTAAGCATTTTTCAAGGTCTTTTTTAATGTCTATATTGGAATATGCTTCAATAAACAATGTCGGAACTTCATATTTCAGGGGCAGCGGGGTGTGGCCATAGTGGACTATCAAATCCACTGAACCTTTCATTTTCCAGTCGCTGACATCACATGCTCCATAGCATGGGTCGCCGGATATTATGACGACTGCACAGGTTTCGTCCTCTATTGATTTGGCTATTTTTGTTGCCTGGATTTTAAGACCTTCCGGAAACTGCAGGCCTACGGTTTTGGCATCGATTGATTTGATTTTACGGATTGTCTTATCCAAATCCATATCATACATTGACATTTTAATCTTCGATTGTGCTTTCAATAACTACCTTACCGTCAATAACATCCAGTTTGACAATGGACAAAACATCAATTCCGGTTTCCTTTTTAACGATTTCCTTTCCAAAACCCTTGTCAATGATGGCAACTACGGATTTCAAATCAAGATCCATGTCCTTCAGGGTTTTAATCAGTGCAATCAGTGTTCCGCCGGTACTTACCACATCATCAATGAGCAGTATCTTTTCGCCGGGATTGAGATCATTTATATAAAGGTTTGATGAGCCGTAGCCGGTTTTCTGATAAACTTCGGTTTCGCCGGGCAGTCCGTATTGCCTTTTACGGATTACCACAAAGGGAATGTCGGTTGCAAGAGACAGAGCGGTTGCAAGGTGTATTCCCATTGCTTCAACAGCAACAATTTTGTCAATATCCAAATTTGCATATTTGTAGATGGCCAGAGACAATTCTCTAAGCATTGTAGGGTCCATTGCAGGCACGCCGTCACTTATAGGATTTACAAAGTAATTGTAATCTCCTTTTTTAACAATTGGGGATGCTTCTAATGATTCTATTACTTTTTCTAACATAGTTCTCACACGAAAAATTATTAAAAGTTGTTAAATATAAATATATCTTAATATAATAATTAAGTTTTCTATAGATGTGATTAATTATGCTTGGAAATTTAGGTGAAAATCTTACTAATACCATGAAAAAATTAGTAGGAATGTCAGTCATTGATAA
>CACZNW010000201.1 GCA_902782595.1 uncultured Methanobrevibacter sp.
AAATGACTTTATTTTTGTTGATGGCAATATAACTACTTTACAATATACATTTATAGATTTTGTTATTAATAAGTTTAGTGATTTAATTTCATTTAAAAAAATTGAATTATCAAAATCACCATCAAAATGCTCGGGTAACTTAATATCCAGAGAAACAATATCCAATTTTTCAATCATATCAATATTTTCCGGCAAAGTCCCATTAGTTTCAAGTAAAATTTTTAGATTAAAATTTTTAGATACCTCAGAAATGAATTCAGGGTACAAACTTGGTTCACCTCCAGTAAATGAAATTGTTCCACAATCAGGAGTCAGCAATTTTTCAATGCTCTCAGCGACTTCGCCAGGAGTCATTAGAGTCCCTGATTTTTCGGATTTACTATCACTGGTGTCACAGTAACTGCAGTTGAGATTGCATCCTGCAAATCTTACAAAAATCTGTCTTTCACCTATTAAAAGACCTTCACCCTGAAATGAAGAAAATATTTCAATAATCGGAGCTTTAATCATAATTCTTTCCTGTATTCAGCTCCCTGGCCGATTCCCTCATTAACACAAACCGCCACATATTCCAGACTGCCATATGTTTCGGATAATTTCCGAGCCAGAGTTTCTGCGAAAAATCTGGACAGTTCCTCTGCTGAAGTATAAGGCAGCGGCAGAAATACACAGTCCACACCTGGAAGAGAATAACCCTTACCGTTGACCTTGAAGTGAACCGTATGCCGTTTTTTTAAGCTGAAAATTGAATCCTTTTTCTTGTCGAAATCCTTGAATTCAATTAAATCATTATAAACGGGAATCAATAACCTGTGGTCCAGTTCATCACAGATTGCTTTTGTATAACCTTTAACATCTTTAAAATCCACAACAAACTGAAACTCCCCTGACCTCTCGCCTTCAATTTCAACGTCGACAAAATAGGAATGTCCATGGATATAACCGCAGGACTCATGGCCGGGAATCATATGTGCAGAAGAGAATCTTAAATTTGATTGAATGCCATTTACTAAAATCTTCATCATAACACCTTGGTTTTGCTTATATCATTTTCAATTGTTTCCAGCTCGTCGATGAATCTGGAAACGGTTTTATCAATTAATTCCATTAAATTGCTTTCATTAAAAACCTGTTGACCGTTCAGTCTAATATCATATAAACCTATTGTTTCAACATCACTTGGAGTTCCCTTATCTTCAAGATTAAGGGCAAAATGAATTTTTGATGAACTTAAAGAAATGCTTGCTATTGAAATGGATAATTTTGAGCCGTCTACGAAAATGTCATCACCTTCACGAGTGGTGGAAACTCCGTATTCAAATAGGATTTCTCTAAAAATCATTACAAGAAGCCTTTGCCTTAAATAGGCAATCCTTATGTTGGGAGGCTGCTGGTCGAAAAATTCACATATGAAATTAACCATATAATCTGATTTGATTTCAAGACCCACATCGGCGAAATCCTTTAAATTATCGGGAATTATGTTTACCGGACCTATCCATGTTATAACGGATGACCCGTAAATTCCGAATTCCCGGAATGCCCATGAAGGGTCAATCTGACTTCCGTCATATTCAAAAATATCATCAATATGTTTATGAGTGATTGTCATGATAAAACCTATAAAATTAAATTACCTATTAATATTTAGTTGAGGACATTAAAAAAAGTATCGATGAAATATGATTTGATGTAGCATCATCCGATATCAGCCAAACTGAATATATAGGAGAAATTATCATATGATGCCTTCATCCCATCAGCCCATATTGCTTCTGTTTGTACAAGTATTTATATGAGCTATTATCAATTTAAACCTGTTTAAACCTTTAATAACTGTAATTGAGTGTTTAAATTTATTTTAATGACAATACCCTTACTGGGTCATTTAATCGAATTCTTGAGCCTATTTCATATTTTTCTTCGAAATCCATCATTTCCAGATGATGTTTCTTCATACCATAGTCATCCAAAACATTCTCCACATCTTCACCGTCATTAATGGCCTGCATTATCTCATCAAAGACAAAAACTCCACCCATATCATCCATAGGATTATATTTGCCTTTATAATCAGTTAAAAGAGCTGTTTTATTTTTATAGTTTGTATCTTCCATTTTGTACACTATAATCTCCCAGCCGTCTCCAAAATCATACTCATAAATTGCAACAATGTTTTCATCAAACACTTCACTGACTTTAACATCAAAAGCCTCATCATAATCAATGGTTCTTGCAATATCCTCCATATTTACTTCATCCACATCAGGGCTCTGATTGGGAATTCTGAATTCCCACATGTGACTTCCGTAAAATCCGAACAGCCTTTGAATAATATAATGGAGTCTTTCAAAAGTTATATTGTCCGGCATTTCAACTTCTCTCCAGGTTTCTGTCTGACTATACAATATCAGTCTAATTTTATATCCACTCATAGTATGATCTCCTTAATTTTAATATATATCAAATTGCAGATTACTCAATGCATGATGTATGATTGTTAGTGAAACAAAAAAATCATCTACATGAGGATTAATTACCATTCCTTCAAAATTATCATTGTCCAAATAATTCAGGATTTCAATGAACTTCCAGGAAACAGGTCCGATATTTCCTCCTTCAAATTCCAGATTATATTCATCCATACTGGTAAATGCAGGAATCAGAACTCCTCCATTTTCACTGCCGAGCATTAATAACCCCGCACCACATGCAGGGGAAATGAATGTTGCCCTACACAGTTCATATGCCAAATCATCAATCAGCGCCTCATCAATAAATTCACCGTCAGAGTCGAATATGTCACGAATTATTTTTCGTATTTTATTGTTTTCAATGTCATGAATAGACGGTCTCTGTCTAAACGTCTCCCTTACAAGATTTCCCGCACTTCTGATTGTTGACATCCTCATGGCCCCTTCAAGAGTTTTAATCTGACTTAAATCTCCACCCAAATTGGATAAATCCAAGCTTAGTATCAAATCTGTTGAAAATTCTTTATTTCCCAGATTCAAATGCAGCAATCCTCTTAAATCACGTGCCTTATTGGCTGCGGTGGATTTTTTAGTTCCAAAATAATTGCATATATCATCAGCTGATGCATAGGGTTCGAATGAATCGTCGAATACGAAATTCAATTGAGCAATAGTATATACAATCCCGCTTGCCCAGTTTTCAAGTTTTCCACGTTTAAATGGAACTTCAACTTTGCGACCCAATTTATTAACAAGTTTTACGCATAAATTAGTCAGTTCCTCGTCCAGATATTCTTCACCAAAACCTGAAACCATTTCAATTAATTTTTCCTGTTTGATTTTAAGTTTTTCATCCATTAGCTACACTCCTTTTTATCTTAAAGCAAGCATCTCCTTCAATTCGTCATCACTCATTTCGGTGATGAAAGTTTCCTCACTGTCAATGGCTTTGCCGGCCAGTTCCAGTTTGTTTTTAATCATCAAATCAATATTTTCCTCAAGAGTTCCCTTTGTTATTAATCTATATACCATGACATCCTTTTTCTGACCTATACGATACACCCTGTCGGTTGCCTGATTTTCAACAGCAGGATTCCACCACAGGTCATAGTGAATAACGTTTTGAGCGGAGGTGAGATTCAATCCGACACCACCCGTTTTAAGTGTTGAAATCAAAACCGGATAGTCTGGATTATTCTGAAAGTTATCGATAATCCCCTCACGGGATTTCATTGAACATGACCCATGTAAAAACAGAGTATTGCATTTAAATTTCTCTAAAATAACCTTTTCAAGAATCTCGCCCATTTCAACATACTGGGTGAATATGATGACCTTTTCATCCATATCCAGGATATTGTCAAGAATCTCCACCAGCAGGGCAAGCTTACCTGAATCATCGGCACTGATTCTGTCAGATTTCAGATACTGTGAGGGGTGATTGCAGACCTGCTTTAAATGAGTTATTAATTTAAGAATCTTACCTTTTCTATTAATACCTTTCAATCCCTCCAAATCATTTAAAATATCATCCATAACCTCACGATAGAGTCCTATTTGCTTATCAGATAATTCACAGTAGATATCATTGACATTCTTTTCAGGCAAATCGCTGATTATCTCCTCATCACTTTTAAGTCTTCTAAGGATAAAGGGTTTTGTGATTTTTTTAAGGTTATCCAGAGACTTGCCGGAGGAATTTTTCACAATAGGCACTACAAAATCCTTATTGAATTTTGTACGGGAGCCCAGATAACCCTCATTTGTAAAATCAAAAATCGACCAGTAGTCAAGCAATTTATTTTCTATGGGAGTACCCGTTAAGGCGATTCTGTTAAAAGCATTAATTGTTTTAATCGCCTTTGTTTGCATGGCATTCGGATTTTTGATATTTTGCGCCTCATCAACGACGCATAAAAACCATGACCTCTCATTGAATGTTTCAAAGTCTGTTCTAATCATTCCAAATGAAGTCAGTACAATGTCAACGTCCTCATCAGGCAATGTCCGGTTGTTTCCGTAATACAGTGAATATGTTAATGATGGAGCGAATTTAGTTATTTCCTGCTGCCAGTTGGCAATCAGAGTTGTCGGAGCGATGATTAAAACTCCCTGATTATTTAACTTGCCGGTTTCCTTTAGGTATAAAATACATGCCAGAACCTGAATGGTTTTTCCAAGACCCATATCGTCAGCAAGAATTGAACCGAACCCGGCATTGATATTTTGAAGCAGCCATGAAACGCCGACTTCCTGATAATGTCTTAGTTCACCGTTCAAACCATCAATATCGCCAACAATACGTGATTCTTCGGTCAACTCCTTGAGCTTGCTGTCGGCTTCAAACTTGAGATTTCGGTAACGCTCCATAAGGGAAATCTGAAGCAGTTCATTGGTTTCAAGATTCCTTGGTAAAAAGAAAATGTTTCCCTGAAAAACGTTAATCCTGTGCTTGTCAACAGAATAATAGTTGTCATTGATTTTTACAAGAGAATCAAGATGTTTATAAATCCTGTTGAATTCATCGATGGAAATGGTATCATCACCAATCATCACTCTCCATTCATAATTTTTCAGATTATTGAAATTGAATGATTCCTCACCCATTGTCAAATCCAGTTTCAGCTTTAATTTCACATCCCGAATCTCAAACAGTATTTCATAAGTGATATTGAGATATTTAAGTAAAGGTTCTATCTTATTTTTAAATATCCTATAATCATCATAGTCCAAAAAGATTCTTTCACACAACCGATTATCAATTTCAAACTCCGTAAACAGATCATAGATGTTTTTGACAAATCTCAATTCATCCCATTCGGCGTCATCAAGGCTTTTAAGCTCGCCACCATTATCAATTTTAAGTTCCAAAAAAATTCCCTCATCTGAATCGTCCAATACCATATGATAGCGGAAATCGCTTTCATCCATTTCAAAAACCGATATCTTTTGGGCGGCATTTCTCAGCAGTTCCCCTGAAGTTGACATTTCCAAAGGCTCACCGAAAAACAGCTGATACATGGGTTTTTTGAAATAACTTTTAAATTTAAAGGCACCGTATCTTTCAATATAATATTCAATGAAACCTTTCATGATTAGGCTGACAGCTATTATAACCTGATTTTGTCTGGAAATTTTTCTGCGGTTATATGTTATCAAATCATCGGGACAACCTTCACAATACTGTGAGCACTCCTCCAAAATGTCTCCCCTGTAAAATGAGGGAATCCATCTGACAGTATAGTTAAAATTATCCAACTTAAAGATTTGCGGGACAATGGCTCCCATCTGGAGTAATGAGAATGTCCACATCAGCAAGTCGAGAAAATAGGAAAGATGGTAATCAAACGTTGTCGTATCCGGAAACTGACTCATTTCCATAAGATAGGCAAATAATGATTTGGGATTTTTAATATATCCCAAATGAGACATTTCATAATTGGAATCAATGTTGAATGAAATATTTTCAGGATTATCCCATTTCTTTTTAAACAGCTCAAGTAAATCTTTCCTATAGAAATTAGGACTTTTGAAATGTTTAAACTTGATGTATTCCCTATAATCAGGATTTCCTACAATTTTCATCAGTTCGTCGTTCAGCAGCTTAAACACAACTGTGTATATTGCATCCAGTTTCAGAGAACTGGAGCCTATATCCCTTAAAAAAATACTGTTTACATCGTTCAGGTCGGCCGAATCGAAATCCCTGTCCCTGAAATTATGTGAAAATATTTCATCAATGAATTTGATATGGATGAAATCCTGCTTTTTAAAATCAAGACCTCTAAGCATCAATATGAGAACCTGATTTTCATCCATCAGCCTGCTTAAAACCTGAAGCAGATAAATAACATCCTCACAAACTCCAAATTCTTCGCCGCAGGAACATTTCACCGAGAAATCATCGGGACTTTCAGGGAAAATATTAACCTCACCATCAAGAAGTTCTGTTGGGAAAACATTGTTTGACAGTTTATATGAAACAGCAGGTTTTTTAATTATTTCATTGAGTTCGGCTTTTTCATCTTTGCTGAATTTTTTAAATCTGATTTCACAGTGATTCTGATTGTCTCCGTCAAGTATTTCTGCACTGACAGCATTATTTTCTATTTTTAAATCACTGACCTTATCAGATTTAGTTAATACATTCACAAATCCAGTGCTTTTGTAATATTTCCGAATTAACTTCTCAAACCAATTATTCATAGAATTCAAAACCTGTCAAATAGATTTAAATGAAGATTATTTAACATCCCCAAAATAAAAACTAATCATATATTGCAGTTAATATTATATAAAAATTAGCAGTATTGAAATAACATATATAAGAAAATTTAAACAAAATAACAATTAGGAGTTAATTAAAATGCAGCAAGTTAGAACAAGAGATTTCATATACACAAGCGATGATTTGTATTTTGCATCAACAAATTATATTCACCCACAGGACAGAGTGATTTCATTTTTAAGATACATCCCCGATCCGGACGGAGACCGTGAAAAAAACGGCAAACGATACAGGAAGGTGGGGTCTGGTGAGGCCTACACTTACCTGAGAGAAAATCACCCAGATTACCTGTATTTCTGTGACGTTACAAATGTGGAAATGATGGGAGTTCCACTGGACAAGGTTAAAAGGATTATAAAACCTGATTTAAGACTTTTAGGTCTTAAGGATACATTTGAATCCGGAGGAGATGTTAAAAACCCCGAACTGATTGGAAAACTAATGGATGTGGCCGACTTCTTCCATTATATGGCAGACATCCCCTATGATCATCTGGGAATATCCGGCTCCATACTGCCCGGTCTTCAAAAAAGTGACGTCAGCGACCTTGACTTTGTTGTGTACGGACTTGACAATCACAGAAAAGCGATTGAAACATTCAAACAGTACCGGGGAAAAGAGGTCTACATTGAAGATATTGACAAGCACATCAAAGTTGAAGGCATTACCAATGACTACTGGGATTTTGTATATGACAAAAGAATGTTTGATGAAAGCCTGACAAAAGAGGAATTCAGATGGTATGAAAACCGCAAGGCAAACCGGGGCACCATTAACGGAACGCTATTCGATATTCTGGCCACAAAGGATTATGATGAAATAACCGGCCGTTGGGGAGATACAACATTTGAACCTCAGGGAATTGAAAAAATCGAATGTGACATCACAAGTGCCCTTGGAGCATATGACAATCCCTCACTCTACACAATTGAAAATGTCATGCGCCTTGACGGGGTCGATTATCCTCTAAGTGAAATCGTGTCATTTACACACACCTATGCCGGTGAAGTGGTTGACGGAGAACATGTAATTGCAAAAGGAAAGGTGGAAAAGGTAATTGTTAACGGCGAGACATCACATTATAGACTTGTTGTCGGAACCACCCGTGAAGCAATTGACGAATATTTAAAACTCAAAAAACCACCGGTTTAGAATTATTCATTTAGAAGACAGATTTACTTCTGTTTTTCTAAATTTAAATTTGTGTTTTAAAAATCAATGAAATACCCGTTATACTTCTATTTTTTACTATTTTAAGATGTAAGTAAGTACTTGCAGTCGAAAAACTATTTATATGCCATTCTATAAACTAATAAGTAGGTCTGATGTGTTTTTTAACTTTAAAGTTGAAATATCAGTTACCTGAAAAATAATTAATGTAATATGCAAAATTCTTCCAAATAAATATCTGCAAAACATGAGGTGAAAACATGGGATGGCTCTTATATTGGTTCACATGCTTTTTCATACCATAAACCCAATTTAAACTATATATTCAAAACAGGAGGTGAAATACTGCTAAAACAATATGATACTACATGTTTGGCAGAAACTGTCCAAACATGTAGTTTAAATTACTATTTTTTCAAATTGTTAAATTCCAACAATTAGCATCAGCCACTTACAGAAAAAATCATCTCAAACAACCAATTGGAATAACTTTAACACCATCTTTTCGAGTGTATGCAAATTTTCCACCAGTTAAAACCGCTAAAAAACTAGGATTTCTAACTTGATTATTAGATTCAATTAATTTATTCACCTTTAGTAAATTTTGAGCACCTTCCTCTATTTTAGTTTTACCCAATTTACATTCGATCAGAGCATATCTTCCATCATTAAGATGTACAACACAGTCAACCTCCACATCAGAGTTATCATGATAATAAGATATTGAACCTCCAAATTTAGAAGTATATATGCTCAAATCCCTAATACACAAATTTTCAAAAATAAAACTAAAAGTTTTTAAACCATCAATAGTATTGAAAGCTTCAGGACCCATATTTAAAGCAACCACTGCAATTGAAGGATCAATGAAAACTTTTTTATTGCCCAATCTCATTGATGATTTTGATCTGATATTTGGAGCCCATCCTCTCAAATCTTCAATGACAAACAAACGTTTTAGTGAATCAACATATGAATAATAAGTGGGTTTGCTTATATCTCCAAAGTTGGCAGAAATATCTGCCATTATTGTAGTATCCTTAGCCAAAGTAGAATTATTTCGTGCAATAGCTTTTAAAATAACTTTAACCCTATCAGGGTCACGTTTAACTCCATCAACATTAGAAATATCAGTTTCACATATATTATCCAGATAATTATAAGAAACCAGTAATTTATCTTCATTTTTAATTTTATTTAAAGAATCTGGCCATCCTCCACGACATGCTGCAAAAATTAAATCATCCATTGTTAAATCGGATTCAAATCCATCAATATTCATGTCAGGATTGTTGAATAACTCATCAATGGAAATCTTACCATTCGATTCTCCACTTTCATATAAACTCATAGGCCTCATGAGAAGCCTGTGGATTCTACCGGTCCCCGAATGCATAATTTTAGACTCATCAACTACTGTAGAACCTGTTAAAATATATAATCCCTTTCCTTGGAGTTCATCAACACTATTTCTAACACCATCCCACAAAATTGGTGCCATTTGCCATTCATCAATCAATCTAGGTTTTTCGCCCTCCAATAGTTTGGAAGGTTTAATATCCAACCACATTTGATATTCTTCTTGCCTATCAATGTCTTGAAGTTTTAAAACACTCCTAGCATATTGTTCAGCAGTAGTTGTTTTACCACACCATTTGGGACCAACAATAAGTACTGCACCAA
>CACZNW010000202.1 GCA_902782595.1 uncultured Methanobrevibacter sp.
AAACAATTACTTTACAGGTGAAAATGCATGTTTATCCTTTAATATATTTTAGAAATAATTATATGAATTAATTTATATACATTTTCATATTGTTTAAATATTTTATAAAAATTTAATTTATTTACCAATTAATATGGTTTTTCAGGTGAAAAAAATGAAATCGAATTATCTTATATTTCTGATTATTGTCTGCATTATTTTTGCCGTTTCAGCGGTTTCGGCAGCCGACGGGCAGGAAGTGTTAAATGCAGATGATAATTGTCAATTAAATATTGATTCGGATAATGGTACTATTTGTGAATCCTTTAAAGAAGAATCGAATCAGAATTCACAAACTGATAATTTAAAGGGTTTTGAAGATAAATCCACAAATTTCACTCAGCTTTCAGGAAGAGATAAACAATTGTGAAGGCACATTTAATCTAAGCCATAACTATACTTATGAAAATGATGCATTTGAATCCGGGATTTTTGAAATAGACAGTCTGTTATAAACGGCAATAACCATGTCATAGATGGAGCAAATTCAGAATTTTCCTTCAGGTTTCTTCCTAAAACTGACCATGATGATACCTACTGTAAACTCATCGTCAATGACCTGACTTTCCTAAATTTCCGGTATAATCCGTTAAAACTTGAAGAGGGTGACTTTACATTAAATAATGTTAATTTTACAAACTGCTCTGCTGAAAGAGGTTCACTGATTTTAAGCGAAAGCAGCATCAATCTGACCTTGAATAAATGTAATTTTTATTCAAACTCAGTCAATGGATATATTAATGCTGAAACCTCAATAATAAGGGTTTATAATTCCATTTTTTCTCCCCTGGTCTGTTCAAGTTCTGTAATTGAACTTAATCGGGGCCAGCTTTTCATTGAAAACTCCACTTTTGAAAATTCCAATGCAAAACACGGCGGTATAATAAATTATAAGGGGGACCGCTTTGAAATTAAAAATTCAAAATTCATAAATTCCAGGGCCAGTTCTACCGGAGGGGCAATCTACATCGACCTTGATTCCGGATCTAATTTCATTGCAAAAATCATGAATATTATAGAATCCAATTTCACTGACTGCAGCTCCAGATATGGAGGTGCCATCGCAATTTTAGGAGGAACACTGAATATAAATCAGTCCAATTTCATAAACAACTCCGCAGATTTTGAAGGCGGTGCAATATACTCAACCTGGACAGGTTTAAACATTTCAAATTCCAGTTTCATAAACAATTCTGCAATCAAAAACGCCGGAGCAATATGCTTCAACAAAGGCAAACTTACAGTCAACCAGTCCAGCTTCACAGCTAATAGGGTTATTGAGGAATCATCCACCTCCTCAAGGGCGATTTATGCACATGATGTGGATGCATACCTGGGCAATTCCATATTTGACAACGGAGGAATCTCAGTTTATGCCGACTTTGCAGAGGATTCAAAACTTGAAAACATAGAAAGAAACGATGATATTTTCCTAATGGACAATCACGAATACATAGTTTCGGTTGAAAGCAGGGGAATAAAAATCAACCTGACAAACAATGAAATATCCATCAGCAGTCTTCCGTCCAGATTCGATGCCCGTGACTGGGGCTGGACAACTCCGGCGAAAATTCAGGGCGACAATTACGACTGCTGGGCATTTGCAACAATAGCCTCCATTGAAACAGCACTTGCAAAATCCACAGGAGTCCTCTACAATCTCTCAATGAACTATGCGCAGAAACTTCAGCTGAAATATTACAATGTCGGGGATTTAAGAATCAGTCTGACAGGATTTTCTTACAGCGGACCGGGATATGCCTTAAGCTGGTATGGTGTTCTGCCTGTGGACAGCGATTATGATGACAGAGGAATGATTGCAGACACAGACATGGCCGATAAAAGAATCCATGTTCAGGACGTAATGTTTATATACACCGGAATGAACGACACAATAGATTTGATAAAAAGAGCCATAATCAGCTATGGTGCCGTCACTGTACAGTACTATGTAATGGAATCGATGGATGAAATACCGACTGAGGGTGACAACATTGCAATTACTTGCCATGACACTCATTTCATTTCACTTATAGGCTGGGATGACAATTATGATACGTCTGAATCTAAAGGCGTCTGGATAACAAAAGATTCAGATCTGGCTTTAAGACTATAGCATACACTAATTTCCCGGATACTGATTACTATGGTGCCTCAAAGGGTTGCCGTGGCATATATCTTTGAAAATGACATTGACTATCATGTAAACTATCAGACTGACCTGACCGGATTGACAGGTTTTGACGGGAATTATACTGTTTATTCAAATGAGTTCACATCAAAATACAGTGAACTGATAGGTGCCGTTGGAACATATTTCAACGAATCCGGCATTGAATATTCCTTCGATATTTATGTAAACGGTGTTAATGTCCATTCACAAACTGGTGTAAGCGAATTTCCGGGATTCCGGACAATCGTTTTAGATAAATATGTCCCGGTAAAAGAGGGAGATCAGTTTAAGGTAGTGTTTAAAAACAATGCCCTTCCTTATCAGGCATGGTCCCGTATTCATTACATGGAAGGTATCTCTCTTGCAGGTAACGGGGACGATAACTGGAGTGATATGGCCGGTTTAAACAAAACAGTTTGTCTTAAGGTCTACACAGTTGCCGATGACAGTAAAATTATAGAAAACAAGAATATTACAATTGATTATGATGGAGGTTCATACTTTACAGTTAAAGTGGTTGCCACTGACGGAAGGGTCGTCGCAGCCGGTGAAGAAGTCAGTTTCACAATCAACGGAAAAACTTCCACCGTAAAAACGGATGATGACGGTATTGCAAAAATCCGGATTTCAGAACTTCCTGGAATATACACTATAACAACACTCTACAGGAATCAGACCTATCAAAACAGTGTGGTTGTAAAACAGGTTCTTGAAACTGCAGTGTTCACAGTTAAAAACACTGACAAAAGACTGATTCTTAAAGCAACACTCATAATCAACGGCAAACCTGTTAAGGGCAAAGTAATTGAATTCACATTCAAAGGAAAAATCTACACTGCCAAAACAGATAAAAGCGGAATAGTACAGGTCAGTGTTAAGCAGAGTGCCTTTAAAAATCTTAACGGCAAATCCTATCAGGTTAAAATCCGCTATGGGGAAGATGTGATTGAAACAAGTGTAGTGATTAAGCAATTCCTTAAAGCGAATAAGGTAACTGTCAAGAAAAAATCCAAAAAATTCCATCTTAAAGCAACCCTTAAAATCAACGGCAGGTTGTCCAAGGGAAAATTGATTAGATTCAAATTTAAAGGAAAAACTTATAGGGCTAAAACCAATAAAAGGGGTGTTGCCAAGGTTACCATTAAAAAAAATGTTATCAGTAAACTTAAGAAAGGCAAATCCTATACGGCAAAGGTAAGTTATGGTAAAGATGCTGTTAAAACAACTGTTAAAGTTAAATAATTAATAAGGTGATTGAATTCACCTATTATTGTTTTTTTCTGTTTTTTTTATCATAATGATGGATCTGTGCAGGATTAAGGATGAATTATACATATGAAGGTGTTTTAATATTTTTTAATCATTTTAAATTACTTATTTTTTAATTTTAGAATTGTATGTCTTCTAGTTTTTCATTTTAATAATTAGGGTGATGTTATATTTGATGTTTTTTTTTGAATTTATGAATGGGTGGAGTTTAATATTGATTTGGTCTCATTATGGGCTTTTTTTTCGTTTAACTAGTGTGGAGTGTTATTTTAATAATCCATTATTAAATTTTAAATTATTAGAAATTTCATTCACTTTTTTAAATTTTTTTTGACTACTGTATTTATTTTTTTTAGCTTTTATTAGCAATTTTCATAAATTAAAGGATAAACATTATATATTATTGTATACTAATATACAATTACTTTATCGTAATGGGCACTATAAGATTTCAATTAAATTTGATTTAATAATAAAATCAGATTAATATATGTTTATTCACAGTTTTAGGTGGCAGAACAAAGATTCAATCTAGTAAAAAAACAATTGTATTACGATAGGTAGCATTTAAAAATAGTTTAAACGAAAAAATATATGATTAAAATGTTAACTCATAGATTCGATGATAAAAAACTATAAAAATTCAGGAAATCAGGTAAGTCCTTAGATAGGTTAGTTTTTTTGAAGATAAATTCGAGAATTAACATCAACCGATTTTAAATGTTGTAAATAATTTTCACAAACAATTTTTTTAAACAGGGGTTTATATTCATGAATAAATCTAAACTGAACAGAAAAGCAATGCTGTTTTCGGCGATACTGTTTTTACTCTTATGCATCGGATGTGTAAGCGCAAGTGACAATATCGATGATAACAATGCCGATGAAGTTCTAAATACTCCTTTGGACGATGTTGGAACGGATGATAAGGTATTAACTGCTGAGAACACAGACAATAATCTTGGTAGTACCGATACCAACGATATCTTAGATGATTCAAATACAGGGACATTTACAGAGCTGAACGCAACAATATATGACCCAACA
>CACZNW010000203.1 GCA_902782595.1 uncultured Methanobrevibacter sp.
AAATATGGCAAAACCTATTGCAAAAACTCCTGTTTTTGAAGGTGAAGATGCAATTGCTGTTTTAAAAGAAATGCATGAACCTCCTACCAAAAAAGATAAAGAGTTTGCAAAAGAAATCAGAAATCAGAGAATTGTTTTATTCACAAGATAATCTTTTTTTACACCCTATTTTTTATATACTTTTTAAATCTTTGTAAAGACTGAAACTTCTTTCAGGGTCTATTTTTATAATCTCATCCATGTCCTCAACCAATTTCTGATCGTTTTTACGATATTTGAAATTGTTTTTGTCAACATAAAACCAGAATGCACTTGCATATGCATCTACGGTTATGAATCTTAACCCGACAATATTTTGAGATATATCCAGAATACTTAACAGGACATTTCTAAAAACATGTTTACCTAATCCTTTATGAGCGTATTCTTTATCTATTGCAAATCTTCCTATTTTGATTGCAGGCATCACATTGTTTTCACTAATATTAAGTTCATCAAGGATTTCTTTTTTAGCGGGTTCATCTTCCATGATTTTTAATTTCATCGCATCGGTTAAAATTGACACATATCCGACAATAACTCCATCACAAATTACCAAATGAGTTAGGCTTAAATTCAAATCCTGCTGATTCAATGCATCATTTTTTAAAAAATTTGCCAAATCCTCCGATTCACATTCAAAATCATCTAAGTCATGGTTTTCATTCAGTGTTTCAAAAATATAATTCTCTTTAATATATTCAATATCCATACTCATCATCCCAATAAGATTAACAACTGATTGCATGTAAGTGAAACATGTTTACTTTACTATTGTTTGAACGGTTCGGTTTTTTGGTGAAGGTACTGATTGAACTATGCGCAATAATTGCTTAGTATTGGCAGCATCTGTTTCACGCATTTTACCGTCAGTAGCTTTGAGTTTCAACCTTACGATATTTTCGTAAGGTTGACCAGATTCCTCGGATAATTTTCTTTTTAAGTCACTTCAGTACCTATTTGGATTTCTACTTTCTGTAAGGACTGCTATGACATCTATTACTGAATAGTAGTAATCTTCTATTTCAGGTCCCATTTAGTCCTTATCTTATATTCTTCAAATAATTTGATAGCATATTTTTCATCAATAATTATTCCTCCATTCATTCAATTAGGATAAATTACTCAACATTATATTAAACTAAAAAGTTAATAAAGTTTTTGTTCGAAATGAAAGTAATATTACAAAGCCAGAACAATTTTACGAAGTGAGGACAATATTTCAATGTCAGACAATGACCTATAAAGAAAAACAGTTGTAATTGGGAAATGCTGTCTCATCCCATGAAATTTTTTTTTAAGTGAAATTTAACGATTCACTTATACATTAACCTATGTGAAAACATTATTTATGAAAACACTAGTCTGAAAAATTAAAAAGGCATGTGATTAAATCAATAGTTGATGTGTTTACTATTGATTTAATCAGTTGAAATATTAATCTAATATCTCTTCGAGTATGATAAGTTTGCCGTCTTGGTGTAGCTTGACCCGAAGGTTTGAAGTGTCGGGGTCAATCATCGCAGTCATGTTCCATGAAACAATCACGAACACCGGAAATTAACTATTTTACACCACTTAATGTTAAATGGGGCAGCCGGAACTTAATCTGAACTCATTCCACGCCTTCCAATTAAATCAATGGGATTACAGGTTTTTGCAGTATCTGTAAAACCTGATTTCTGTTATAATTGTGAAAATTATCAGGATAAGAATATAGATTAACGGGACTATCAGAATTATTAAATCCAGTGTGCTAATTGTTGACTGGATTAAAGTGATGGCGTTTCCAATCAGTGTTGTTGAAAAGTCACAGCAGCCATGCATCAATATAGGTACTGCAAAGGCCAGTGTCAATTCCTTTTTCATCGCCTTGGAGTCATTATTCATTTTGGCAACTTTGTATTCGTAAAGATGGGCTCCCATGAAAATCTGCCACATGATATGGAATGGGAATAATGCTCTCAACATTCCTGCCGGTCCTCCGGCAGATGAAGCCATTGTGGTTTCAAGAAGAGTAAATCCGAATGCCGCTAAAGCAAAAATAACCATATAATCAAATTTTGACTGAAACGGTGATTTTTTCAAAGAAAAAGACCCTGCACAAAATTTCATCAACTCCTCTATCAGACCGAATATGATGAATGCCTTTAAAATTTCATACAGTAAACTTGTCTGAGGAATCTTAAATATGTTGGTAAATATTGAACCTGCAATTATCTGAAAAATAAATGCACCTATAAATCCTATTACAATCCCCATGAGTATGGTTTTAAGTATGAATTTCTTATCAAGTCGGTATTCTTCGGGTGCCTTAAGATATGTCGGAAATATCCATAAAACCATTATTATTGCAGTTAAGATTCCAATAATCATATAAATCAATAGTTTTGTTTATTTTTCATGATTATATTTGAAACTTATTGCTTATAATAATATGGGTATGTCATTTATAGCTTCGGGATGTGTTTCGTAACTGCATTTCGAAGAGGTCTCCTTCTTGTTTTTTTCAGTTAGTCTTTAATGAACCGGAGGTATTATGTAGAAAATTTATCTTTTAAATTTTTCCATATCCTCCATGAAATGCTTTGAAAAGTGAGTTTTGAGCATGTAATGGTGATGTTAATCTTTTTTGTAATCACATGAATTTTTCTAAACATTTTTCTCTGCCATTTGTGCTATATTAAATCTTTACGGTTTTAATCCGATATATTTCTTTTTTTACTTTTTTAAATCGCTTTTTTTCTAAAAATAATTATATATAAATATACTTGATGATATAATGTTAATTATATTTCAGATTTTTAAATAAAAAATCACTGTATTGAAATATGGAGGATTATATTATGAAAAAGAAAATACTCATTTTAACGTTAATTCTCTTGGCATTATTCACTATAGCTGGCGTATCTGCTGGGGATGTGAATGATAGTGTGATATCCGGTGAAGATGATTCACATATTGAATTAACTGCAATGGAAAATAATATTGATGAAAATCAGGCAGTTGGAGAAAATAATATAATTGACGAAGAGGACAATGGAACTTTTACTGCATTACAGCAGAAGATTGATAATGCGGAGGATAATTCCACAATAATATTTGAAAATAATTATACATATGACGATGAATTTATGGCGGATGGAATTCTAATTAACAAAAATCTAACAATTGACGGAAAAGGTTACACCATTAATGCCAGTCGTCAATCAGGAATATTCAATATTGCAGCTAATAATGTTGTATTAAAAAATATTAACTTCATAAATTCCTGTTCCGATTTGGGAGGAGCCATTATTTGTGATTATGGTAATTTAACAATTGAGAACTGTAATTTCACAAACAATGAAGTAACATTCGGTGAACGGGGGGGTGCAATAACCTTTGAAGCGGATTCACTAACAGTTACCGGCTCCAGATTCACAGGCAATACTGCAGACGAAGGTAGTGGTGATTCGGGAGCCCTCTTCTTCTACGGAAATAAATTGAATATAACCGGTTCCGAATTCATCAGCAATTCCGCCTACTCTGATGGAGTAATGAATGTCATAGGTGAGAATGTAATAATTTCCAAATCAAGATTTGTAAACAACAAAGCTGAAAGCGGCATTGTTGCTATTACTGCAAATAACACTCTCATTGATGAATGTGATTTCATAAACAACAGTGCAGAAATTTATTCTGGGGTATCCAACGTGGGAACAATGACAATCAACAATTCATATTTCGCCAACAACACCGCTGAAAGGTCAACCAGACTCATACGTAACTCAATGTACTCCACAGCCATAATATCCAATTGTGTATTCGAAAACAATGTGGGTAATGAAGGAAATTACTCAATAGACAACAATTATGGTACAATTTACCTTCACAACAATACCATAAACACCCAGTATTATGAAATCTACAATTACGGCGGAGATATAATATCACAGGTAACCGTCAATATCCTTGACAATGAAACCGTCTACAAGCATCTGAATGAAAAAGCACTGGTTTATGTTACATTTTGTGATGATAACGGCAATCTGATTTATATTGATGGGTTTCAAGACTTTGATTTGCTTGTCAACAATACTAAAATCAGTTATATTTATAATGATGTGAATCAGCAGTTTGAAGGCAATTTCACCTCAGATAAAATCGGTTCATGTCCTGTGACAGTAACAAATGTTTCCCTGTCCAATTTAACAATAAAAACCGGTGAAATCAACATAGTGAACATTACCAATGACTTTTCAACATTACGCCAATTAATCGGCAGCTGCAATGCTACATTAACACTTACAAAAGACTATATTTACAACCCGCTCACTGACTGTGATCTTGATAGTGGTATTCTCATCATCCGGAATATTACAATAGATGGTGCAGGTTTTACATTGAACGGTAATAATCAGGCAAGCATATTTTATGTTGATTCAAACAGGGTAACAATTAAAAATATTAATTTTATCAACGGATATTATGATGGTGACGGCGGAGGTGCTATTTATTGGGAAGGTGACAACGGTTATCTCTTCAATTGTACATTTATGAATAATTCCGCAGATGACGGAGGAGCCGTCTTTGTTGATAATGCATATAATTTAACAATCGTCAATTCCAAATTCATTAAAAATAATGCAACCAATGGTGGAGCGGTTTACTGGTTGAAAGGATACGGATCAATTACCGGAAGTTCATTTGACATGAATTCAGCCGATGAAGACGGTGGAGCAGTATACTTCAGAAGTAACTACGGAGTTATTAATGATTCCAATTTCACAAACAACAGGGCTCATTATAACGGTGCAGTGTACATGAACAGTGCACAGGGAGCTGTAATTGACTGTGTTTTTGAAGGTAATGCTGCAACTGACAGTGCCGGTGCGCTGGGTTGGGTGAAAAGGGAAAATGGATCAATTGTCAATTCCAGGTTCATCAATAACAGTGCGCCTAATGGAGGAGCCGTATACTTGAACAATGGTACCAGTTTCTTCATTATTGATTCCATCTTTGAAAACAATACTGCAACTGAAAACGGTGGAGCAATATTCTGGGACAGCGGAAATGAAGGAAAAATCACCGAATCCTCATTCATAAACAATAAGGCAGGCGAATTCGGAGGTGCAATATACATCCATGGTGGTGATGAAACAATAACCTATTCACAATTCACCAATAACACTGCCGCTTCAGGAGGAGCAATATACAATATGGGTGAAATAAATGTTATAGGCAATACATTTGCCAATAACAGTGCAGGTGACTCAAAGAATGATATTGCAGGCGACGGACAGGTAAAATACATTGTAGCATTTAAAATTGATGTGAAAAATAATGTTTATGGAAAAACCGTTGAAATCATTGTAACACTGATTAGTGACGGTGAAACAATCAATAACGGCATCGTATCAACCATTCTTAACAATGTCACATACAGAGGTGATGCGGTTAACGGAGTTGCAACAATCAGGATTCCAAACCTAAATGCCGGAAGTTATAATTTAAATATGTCATACGCCACTAACGATTCAAGCTACAACAACCACACAGAAGAGTATAATTTAATTATAAACAGGCAAAATATTGAAATAACTGCTAAAAATGCAGTTTACGTCATTAATTATGGCGGCAAATACTCAATAACTCTCAGGGATTCAAACGGTAATGCCGTTGCCGGTGAAAAAGTAACATTCACATTAAACGGCAGGAATATCGCATCAGCCACAGCAGGCACAGACGGTGTTGCAACAATTGAACTGACTGCAGCAACCTTGAAAGTTGCAAAAGCGGGTAAAAGAAATCTGATTATAACATTAACACCAAGCAACTACAGTGCACCTGCCAAAACAGTGACAATAACTGTAAACAAGGAGAAAACAAAAATAACCGCTAAAAAGAAAACATTCAAAAAATCCAAAAAGACCAAAAAATACACAATAACCCTTAAAAACAGCAAAGGCAAAGCGGTTAAAAAAGTGAGAGTTACCCTTAAGGTTAAAGGAAAAACCTATAAGGCAAAAACAAACGCCAATGGTAAAGCAACCTTTAAAATTAAAAAGTTAACCAAAAAAGGTAAATACAGTGCAACCGTCAGATATGCAGGTAATGCATACTACAAGGCTGCCGGTAAAAAAGTAAAAATAACCGTTAAGTGAATCTGACTGATTCACTTTTCTTTTCTTTTTTTTAAATTAATTTACAGTCGGCTTTTAATCTCTTCCAGTTCACGTTCCAGGACATCGACTTTATTTTTATACTCTTCTAATTCTTTTTCTGATTCACTGGCTCTGGTTTTATATTCCTTTAATTCCCGTGATATTTCTATTATCCTGTCGGTGTTTAAGCCGATTATATCACTGTTGTCTGAGATTTTAGTGGCATTTTCATCAACGGCCTGTTTTAAACTCTCATTCAGTTCATCTTTTTTCTCTCCTAAAAACATGGTAAATAGAAGCATTCCAAGAACGGCCGCAAATGTCATCGGGGCATAAATCGCATTTGCGATAAGGAGTCCGTCCGGGCGTGGAGTCAGCACGCTTATAATCCACATGTCAAATCCGCTGAAGAGAAACATCAGAATTGCAGCTTTGTATGGCCTTAGGAATTTGCCATTGTTCCACCTGTTGATGAGGCTTCCGATAACACCTGCCAGTATTGTTGTAACTCCGCATGCCAGGGCGGTGGAACCTCCCATATTGTATCTCCAGATTCCGGATATTAATCCTACGGGTATTCCAACGTAGGGTCCTCCAAGCAGTGCGGATATCATCACGATAAGTCCTCTTGAATTGGCGGGAACTCCATTGACGTTCATGGTGAAGTATGATGCAAGAATTCCGAGAATGCCGCAGATGACAATCTGCCAGAATATAGTTTTACGTGAACGGTCACCCCTGACTATTGCCTTGAAACTTTTGGATTTGGTGGCTATATATGTTATAATCAAAACCACAGACAGCATTCTGAACATTTCCAGAAACGGAGCCCATAATGATTCTCCATGGGCGGATTTATTGAAATAAGAAATGGTAAGGCTTAACAAACCCATAATAATCAGATAACCGATTTCATAAATCGATCCGTCAGTTAACTGTTTAAGTTTCGTAAGTCTTGTCGAAATAAAACCTAAAATGATAATTGCCGAGATGATTGTAACAATGTCATGTACGACTGATATGTCTACTTTTTTAACAATAATCATATAGGCAAACGTATTGATAAAAAAACCGATATTGAAAAGGAATAATATTGTATACAATATTAGAATTTTTTTATCGCCCGTGAGTTTGTTTTTGAAGTCTTTGAACATGCTTATCTTATTAATAAAACGTAAAAATTATTGATTAAAATTTGAAGAAATCTCTGCCCCATTTAACTTTCTGTTTGACGTCCTTAACTTTCATTTCAGGAGTCTTTTGTGAATCTCCGTATGCCTTTTCAATCAGTTCAATCTTTTTATCTGAATTTCTTGATTCGGTAATCTGGGTGACGAGGGCAATGTTTTCATCAACCGCATCCATCTGATTTAAGGCCTCCTCTTTAATTTCAAATAATAAATCGATTGCTTCTCCAAGGCCGATTCCGTTTTCTTCCAGTATTTTTACTTTTTCAATCTGTTCGTCTGTTAGGTCAAATTCCATTTTTGTCATTATTTTCAAACCCTTTATGAAAACTTATATGTTATTATTTATTAACGTTTATAGTAATATAGTTTGTTCTAAAATTATATGTTTTCACTGTTCATTTTTGTAAAAAGCACGGAAAGTCCGACAACAATAACCGTGATAATTATATCCACTGTGATTTTAAAGGAATTTGCATCATTAAATAATCTTACAAGTCCCAATACCCAGACGACAATTAAAAGAACCGGCAATAAATATTTCAGTATGAAAACCCATGTTTTTCCAACTTTAATGGTTGAAAATTCGTTTATTACGGGTATGACCTTTTCAGCTCCGTAAAACCATCCGAATATTATTGCCTGAATGCCGATTAAAATCAGTATTCCGAAATTATTTACAAATTCATCCACGACCCCCACCAGATAGCTACTGATTCCGGTTGAATAAATAACCGTGACTATGCAGGCAACGACTGTCAGGACCGTAACTCCTTTTTTTCTGCTCCATTTGAATTTATCGCACATTGATGAAAGCAGAGGTTCAAAAAGTGCAAACGAAGATGTGAACCCGGCAAACAGTATTGACAGGAACAATAACGGTGCGATAACGTGCCCTATCATTCCCATTGAATTGAATATCTGAGGGAATATGATGAATATCAGTCCCGTGCCCTCGCTTATGAGTTCATTCATGGGTATTGAGGATGACAGTGACATGTATCCGAGTATTGAAAATACTCCAAAGGCTATGAAAATCTCATATAATGAGTTTGCAATAACCACAAACAGCACTTCGTCGGCAAGCTTTGAATTTTTTGGCAGATAGCTTGCATATGTATATACCATTGCCTGGCCTATGCTTAGGGAAAATATGGTCTGTCCGAATGCCGCAAGCCAGACATTAATGTTGAAAAGCGCCGACCAGTCTGGAGTGAGTAATGTGGCAACTCCAATATTGAATCCCGGCAATGTGAATGCGTAAACAAAAATCAGTATCATGATTGTAAATAATATTGGAATTAGAACGGTTGATATCTTTCCAATCCCCCTGTCCACGCCTCTAACGGATATTGCCCAGAATACTATCCATAATATTAATGTGCAAATCAGGGTGGGAAGTATTATTGTGGTGGAGGATGTAAGGTTTGAGCTTCCTCCAACATAAGTTGTGAAAAAGGATGAAGGGTCATTTCCCCATCCGAAAGTAAAACTGTTCAGTAAATATGCAAAGTCCCATCCCAAGATAATCATATAATAAATCACAACGATAAATACGAATAAAACAAGCATCCACGCAATGATTTCAAATTCCGGACGGATACTCTGCATCAGACTGGAGAAACTCTTTTTAAAACTGAATCCCAGTCCATACTCCAGAATCAGAAATGGAATTCCCATAACCAGAATTGCAATTATATAGGGTATGAAAAACGACCCGCCTCCATTGGAATACAGCACATAGCTGAAACGCCAAATATTTCCTATTCCGATTGTAAGACCAATCATTGCCAGGATGAAAGTGAATATCGAACCCCACTGTGAATTCTGATTCATTTCAATTCTCCTTTGGGTCTAATTCTTGTAAAGATTATGCTGAATACAAGGACAACGACCATTATGATTATGTCCACTGTTATTTCAAAGGAATTTGCATTGCTAAACAGATTGCATATTCCTATAATCCACATGACAATCAGTACCAGCGGCAAAACGTATCTAATGATGAATTTCCATGTCTTTCCAACCCTGAATCTGCTTTTGTCATTCAGCAGGGGTATGAGTGAATCCACGTCATATATCCATGTGAAGATAATGCACTGGATAGCGATTAAAAGTAAAACTCCAAATTCATTAACGAATCCGTCAACAACGCCGACAAGATAACTGCTGATGCCTGTTGTAAATATCAGTGACAATGTGCATCCGATTATGGATAGGACAGTTACGGTTTTTTTGCGTGAAAAGTTAAATTTGTTTTCAATCGAGTTTACCATCGGTTCAAAAATTGCAACCGCAGATGAAATTCCGGCAAACAGTATTGCTATGAACAGTAACGGGGCCAGTATGTGTCCGGCAATTCCCATAATATTGAAAATCATCGGGAATACAATGAATATCAGTCCGGTTCCTTCACTAACCAGCTGTATCATTGGTGTTCCGGATGTAAAGGACATGTATCCTAAAATTGAAAAGATACCGAATGCGGTGAAGACTTCAAATGCGGAATTTGCAAACACTACCAGCAGAACGTTGTCATTCAATTTGGATTTTTCAGGCAGGTAGCTTGCATATGTAAATGCAATGGCCTGTCCCATACTTAGGGAGAAAAGGATTTGAGAAAATGCCGCAAGCCATATGTTTATGTCCAGAAGTTTCGTCCAGTCCGGTTTCAGCAGTGTTTCGATACCGATATTTGCGCCGGGCAGCGTCAGGGCATAGATTACAATTATTGCCATAATGACAAAGAGTGCGGGAATGAGGATTTTTGAAAGTTTACCTATTCCGTCGTTCAAATCCCTGTGGGATACAAACCATACGATAATCCACATTATCACAACGCAGATTGTGGTCGGAATGAGAAGAAAACATATGTTGTTGAGATTGGAGCTTCCGCCTACACTGTCAACGAAGTATAATGCGGCGTCGGTTCCCCACCGAAAAGTGAAACTTGAACCCAGATACACCAAATCCCAACTTAATATGACTATATAATATATTACTATTATAAAAACAAATAAAAGCAACATCCATGAGATATATTCCAGTTTCGGATTAATCCGCTTTAACGTGTTTGAAAACGAGTCCTTGAAACTGAATCCCATGCCGTATTCCAGAATTAAAAAAGGTATTCCCATTATGGCTATTGCAATCAGATACGGGATGAAGAATGATCCTCCTCCGTTGGAGTATACCACATAACTGAAACGCCAGATATTGCCAAGTCCCACTGCCGCACCGATCATTGCAAGGATAAATGCCAATGGGGAATTCCATTGTGTTTTGTCTGCCATTTTTTTTCACCTGTTATAATATTTTATTTTCCTTCAATAAATAATTAATTTTGACTGTAATCTCGCCGGCTTTCCGTCATGTTTTGGGGGTTGAAATTATTTTTTCATCAAAAAATTTATAAGCCCCAAGTTACTAACATTTTATTAACAAACTTTTTCGGATTCGGTGATGACATGACATTACATGAGCAACTTGACAAATGCAGAAACCATGTTTTAAACAGGGAATATGGCGAGGCAATGGAAATCTGTGATGAAATCCTGAAAAATGACCTGAACAACCCTGCGGCACTGGGATATAAGGCACAATGCCTGTATCTTCTTGAGAAAAACACACAAGCACTGACACTTTTAAACAATGCCCTAATATTGTATCCCGATAATTATCACTACCTCTGCACTAAAGCCGAAGTAATGATGGATGAGGAGGAATATGACAGGGCACTTGAGTGCTTTGACAGGATATTTGAAATCGGAGTGGAGGATGAAACCCTTCTCTCATTTATCAAAATGGACTACTCAATCTGTCTCCGGCTTAAGGAAGATGATTTGATTGAAAGGGAAAAGTATGTCGATGCATGGAAATGCTACAACCTGAGATTGAATTTCGAATCATCCAGCATGAAACCGTCAGAGGCACTTAAAAGGTTTAAAAAATACGTTGCCAACAAAACAGTGAAAAATAAAAGCAGACGCTATTGCGTGAAGATATCCTCCGATGGGGCAAAACCTGAACTGATGGAGTTTCTTTTAAAAAACGGTTTTAAATGCGATGATGAATCGGGACTATTGTTTTTAATTGACGTTGTCGATAAAAACTTCTCAGCCATTTCAGCCGACAGTGTAGGTGATAACCCAATCATTTCAGAGTCAAAATTCCTCGACAAGGTCAACTACTATCCAAGAAACAGGATAAGGTACCGGGAATTACATGACCCAAATGGAAACCTGGTGTATGAAGGATACACTCTTGATTATGCACCCTATGGATTTGGAAAAGCATATTTTGCCGACGGAAGCCTGTACCGTGAAGGAATATTCGATATAAAGGGAATCGTACAGGGAAAGGAATACTATCCCTCAGGACAGATTCGATTTGAAGGAGAATGGAGTCTTACAAGAGGTTACGGGCCAAACGCACCCTATGACGGCAACGCATACAGTGAAAATGGGAAACTGATATATTCGGGGAAATTTAAAATTAAAAGAGGAGGTGTTGGCTGGCCGATGATTCAAGAACCGAAAGGTTTTCCTCACGAACAGAAAGAGCGCCCGAAAATTGACTATTACTGAGAAAATAAGTTGAAGTCAATGAAAGTAGGGTGAAAAATCGTTCATTTCATGTTATTCATATTCAAATTATAAACTAAAGGATGTGAAGAACATATAAAATTAAATGTTGAAAGAGTGTATGTTTTTACCGGTTTTAAATACAAAAAAATACTAATTAAATGTTATATGGAGGTTTTATAATGAGTTTTGGTGTTGAAAAAGGATACGGGGATCTTGGAAACATCAGCAAATATTCATTTTTACATGAGTGTCTTAATGAAGAAAGAAGAGTGAAATATGAAAAGGAATTGGAAAAGAAAGACCCTGTTAAGTATCGTGAGTATAAAGAATGGGAAAAAATGTATGAAAAAGCAATGAGGGAAAGAAATTTCGAAATATAAAAAAATTGGTGAATGAGTATAATTGTTGATTATCTGGGAGGTATTGT
>CACZNW010000204.1 GCA_902782595.1 uncultured Methanobrevibacter sp.
ATAACTTTCAAATTCAGGGGTAAAACCTATAAAGTCAAAACCAATAAAAATGGAATTGCACAAAAAACTCTGAAAAAGAATGTTATCAAAAAGCTTAAAAAAGGTAAAACCTATACTGTTAAACTGATTTACCTTAAAGACACCATTAAAACAACAGTTAAAGTTAAATAGATGAATTTAATTCATCTATTCTTTTTTTATATTTGAATTTCAAATTTCAAGCTGTAAAATCATATTGGAAATCCGCTTTCATATGTCTCCAGCCACCATGAGCAAATATGTTAAAACTCTACAGGATAAGGGTATAATAAGATTATTATGATGGAAATTTTAATCTTGAAGATTTAATGTTAGAAACATGGTTGAATTATGAAAAAGAGAGAACAGGAGTCTATCACCAGTAAATATTAGTCCAAATTATAATCTGAATGAAACCCGTAAAGTTAATGTAAAAAACAGCCACCAAATAAAACAATGAGTAAATTCAATGCATTTAAATGAAGTTTTGAAAAAAAATGGGCCCGACGGGAATTGAACCCGCGACAACAAGGTTAAGAGCCAAGTGCTCTGCCAGACTGAGCTACGGGCCCAGATGAAAAAATTTTTACAAAGATATGTATATCATTTACCATATTTAACTATTTTGTTTTTTGTATTATTTCCTAAAATCAAAGTTTCGAGAAAATCCATTCCGGTTAAAGTAGGGATTGCAGTAAATTGACAGTTATAATAAATTTTTATTTTTCTTCAGGTGCCTGCTGGTCCAGCTGATACTTTTTACGTCCGTAACATGACAGTGGATTGTTTATTCCCTTGCAGGACTTGTCCGGATGGCATAGGTTGGGAAGGTGTATCTTTATTTTCTCACAGCTCATCGGAGTGTACCATTTGGTTTCGCCTTCATGGTTAATGTCCACCTTTTCGTGCATTCCGAATCCCAATTTTGAGATTATGTTGATTTTCTCCTGAGGCTGATCGTCAAAAAGAGGAGGTGTACAGTTGTCTGCAGCATCAAAGATTAATGGAAGGATTTCATTTTCGGTTATTGATAAATCAGGATCCATATCAGATACCTTGACGGTTTCATCGGAAGCAAATATCCTCGGATAGAGTCTTGCATATGACGCAAAGGATGTTAAAAGAAGTACAATTGCATCGTTACGTCCTCCTGATGATACTCCCTCAACGGTAGACTTAATGCATGGAGGAAATGCGTCAGGGTTTAATTTACCTCCCTTGACTGAACCGTAAATGCCTCCGCTTCCGGCATAATACTGGTTGTATTTTCCGGTTTCAGACGGTATGAATTCTTTCAAGTCCTCACCGATTCTTATAATTGCGGGATGAATTTCAATTCTTGCTGACATTTCCTTTATACGCGCAATATATTCCTCTGTTTTCTGCATTATCAGTCTTGACAATATCTGCTCCTTAACGCTGTCTCCGATGAGTATGTTGTACATTCTTTCGGGACTTCTGTCTGTGAATTCATCACCAAAACGGTACATGAAGTCTTCCTGCTGAAGTATGATGTCCCCTTCATCTATGAGAAGGTCTGTGAGTTTCAGTTTTTTTGTTGCAATAACTTCACTCAGGGATTTCCAGCCGATTGCACCGTCTACTTTAACCTCGTCAAGAACCTCATCTATTATTTCAGCCCTTGACATAGGAGGTATTTTTGCCAGCCTTTCAAGAATAAGTGCTCCCTGTGACTCGACGAAAAGTCTGGTTTCACGTGAGCCTAGATTGAACTGAACTGCAATGGCCTGGCATAGAATATGGAAGGTTACAACGTCCTGGGTGAAAATCTCCTCGTTTGTCAGGTATTCAAATTCTGACTGGACATAATTTTTATTATTCTTTTTTTCAATTGCCCACTGAATGCGTTTCATACATAAATCAGAATATGATTTGGGAATCAGACTGTCATCTGAAAATTTCTGATTATTTGTGCGAATGCATATGTTAATCAGGTTTTCGTCTTCCTCAAAAATCTGATTCAAATCTCCGTACTGTCTGATTATGGACTTTCCTTCGTCGGATAGTGGATTTATAAATGAAACTTCAGCCATGTTTTTTACTTTTTATTTTATATATTAAATAGCTAACTCATTTTTAAAATCAATATTGATTTCGGCATGTCATGCATACATCATCAAAAAGTGCCGGGCCAATCTATATCCCCTTCGTGAAAAATTTGATATTCAAATCATACTTCACAAATTATGATTAAACGACATATTAAAACAATAATTAACAAAACAACTCCTCATTTAATCACAAACAAAATCAATTATATTTCACTGATGAATCATTGAATAATAACGGCCGGTTTTATTTTTCATGCCCTTATTAAATTTAATCCCAAATGCATCTAATTAAACAACTTTTATTAAATAGTAACAACATAATTATATAATGCTTAAAATAAATAAGGGGATAAGATAAATGTCAAAGATTTTTATTTCATGTGCACTGCCCTATGCAAACGGACCGTGTCATCTGGGCCATATCCGTTCCACATACCTTCCAGCAGATATATATGCAAGGTATAACAGGATGGTAGGCAATGACGTGCTGATGGTTTGCGCTACAGATGAACATGGAACTCCAATAGCTGTAAAAGCGGATAAAGAAAATAAAAAACCGATTGAAATTTCAAAAAGATACCATGATATGATTGTAAGTGACGTCGAGTCAATGAACATATCACTGGACAATTTTACAAGAACTACAGACAAGGCCCACTATGAACTGGCTTCAAATTTCTTTAAATCATTATATGATGAAGGATATATTTACAGGGAAGACATCCAGCAGTTATACTGTCCGAACTGTAAAAAATTCCTCCCTGACAGATATGTCGAGGGACTGTGTCCGGTATGCGGATCCGAAGCGAGGGGAGACCACTGTGAAAAGTGCGGAAGGGCACTTGACCCCACCGAACTTGACGAGCCTCACTGCATTACCTGCGGTACAACACCGGTAATCAAGGACACCTTCCAGTATGCATTTAAACTGTCAGAATTTGAAGATGACCTGAAGGCCTACATTGAAGGCAATGACAACCTTCCGGCAAACGTTAAAAATTACGCAACCAACTGGCTTGAGGACGGTTTGAACGACTGGATTTTAACCCGTGACATGGACTGGGGAATACCGGTGCCATTGGATGAGGCAAAAGGCAAGGTACTTTATGTTTGGATTGAGGCGTTTCTCGGATACATCTCATCAGCATCACAGTGGTCTGAAAAAACCGGAATCAAATGGGAAGACTACTGGAATGACTATGTTGTCCACTTTATCGGCAAGGACATAATATACCACCACTCAATATTCTGGCCGGGACTTCTGAAAGCTTACGGATGCAAACTCCCGGACATGATATATGCCGGTGAGTTCCTTTCACTTGAAGGGGAGAAAATGTCTACAAGTAAAAACTGGGTAATATGGATAGCCGATTTTGTAAAGGACTATGACCCTGATTTGCTCAGGTATTATCTTACAATCAACGCACCCCTGAACAAGGATTCCGATTTCTCATGGGATGATTTCCAGAGAAGAAATAACGATGAGCTGGCGGACGTTATCGGAAACTTCCTTCACCGTACCTTCGTGTTTACCAAAAAATCATTTGACAGTAAAATCCCGGAATATGCAAACCCTACTGCGGAAGATGAAGAATTCAGAACCGCAATTGAAGAACTGCCGGACAGGGCCGGTGAGCTAATTGCAAATTATGAGTTCAGAGAGGCACTGCTTGAAATATTTAAAGTAGCCAAAAAGGGAAATAAATATTTCAACGACCAGGAACCATGGAAAGCTGTAAAAGAGGACAAGCAAAAGGCAGCCAACTGTCTGTATCTTTCAAATCAACTTGCCAAAACCCTGGCATACACCCTTAAGCCTTTCCTCCCAACAAAAGCGGACAGGATTGCAGAAATCATGAACATCACCACTCCGGAAGTGTGGAATGACGCCAAGGTTCCCCTTCCAAGCGGACACGTTATAAATAAGGCGAAACCGTTATTCAAAAAAATTGAAGATAAAGAAATCGAAGCTCAAAAGGCTAAATTAAAGGAAAACCTAAAAGAAAATGAGGATGATAATATGAGTGACTTGATAACCATTGATCAGTTTGATGAAGTTGTAATTAAAATCGGACAGGTAAAGGAAGCTGAAAAAATCGAAAAATCAGATAAACTTTTAAAGCTTCAGGTCGACATCGGTGAGGAAAAACCAAGACAGATTGTAGCAGGTCTTGCCAAATTCTACTCACCTGAAGAATTGGTTGGCAGAAAAGTTTGTGTAGTGGCCAACCTTGAACCTGCAAAGCTTTTCGGAACATTGTCTGAAGGTATGATTTTAGCAACCGGCGAGTCCGGTGCACTGCTTGCTCCTGACGTTAACGGTCAGGTCGGTGAAAGAATACAATAAAAAAGGATTAAAAAAAATGCCCGAATCTGTCCTGGTGAACAAAGCCGAGAATTACCTCAAGGAAATATCCGAGGATTCCATTATCCTTGAAGGTATCGATGATTTTGATAATTTCAAAAATCTTTACTTTAAGCTAGATGACAGATTAAACCACCTTCTAAAACTGAAGGGAGACATGGATGTGCAGGGATACACCACCCCGTTCACATCCCTCAACAAATACGGGACAAAAACTGTAGCTGAAGTCGCTGCTGATGAAAAAAGAGAAAACAGCCGCCACAACCAGATATTCAGGATGAAGGCAAACGCCAAAAAGAATATTCTCGACAGGGTCAATTCGGCAATCGATTCACATAAGATAGCTCTTGGAAATCTGGAACAGTACGGATATGTGAAATGCAATTCCTGCTACAAGAAATACTCAATCGAGGAATACAAACGACGCGGTGGCCAGTGCACCTGCTCAAGTAAGGCGTTCACATTTAAAATCAGCAGTGAACTTACCAGTCGCCTTGAAATAATACCATACCTTCCCCTGTCAGGAAACTACATGGTTTTGAGGAATGAACTGTCATCCTATGACCGGGAATCATTCAAACAGGTTTTAAACATTTTAAAACAGGAAAGAAAAGGTGTTGTAAAGACCATATCTCTTGTAATCAGATTCAAGGATGACAACAATCGTCTTATTCGGAAAAAAGTTACCCTTGAATCGGAATATGTAGACAATTATGAGGAAGAAGTAAGAAAAAGGTATGGTCGTGACGTGAGAATCGAACTTCTCAAATTTCACAAGACAAAACCTGCAATAATAGATGACAATCATGCGCGAACGGCCCTTGCCCTGGCGTATGTCGGATATTCCAAAGAAATCATATCCGAAATTAAAGATGAAATTTTAAAGCGCAGGCTGACTGATTTTAAACGGATAAACAGGTATGATGAAATCATATCCGAGTTTGAAAATGAAAAGCCTGACTATATCGACGAGTATGACCTGGATGCCATTGAGGCATGGAGGCAGACACAGATTGAAAAAAGACTGAGAATCCTCAACTACACTGACCGCAACGGCAACATCACAAGGTCCCTTAAAAGGGATTTGAAGGTAAGGGAAAGCATATATAAAAACACTTTCAAAAACATAGCTTCGGCACTTATTGTCTGGGACATGTTCAGATATTACATGACAACATCAGCCAATGCCCGCCGAATCAACATCGGACCGTTTCCATACATCCGTGTGGAACTTGACCGTGAACAGAGAAAGGTATTCCAGAAAACTTATACCCGTGCGATTGACATTTTAACCGAATTCGGTAATTTAAAAATCATATCTATTCCGGAAATGGACCTTTTATTATACGAGAAGTTCAAATTCGAAAAACAGATGCGAAATTCAAATATCAAGTTCAATCACGTTGCACTGGGTGCCGGTCTGATTCATTTAAACTCAAACATAGAACTTGAAACAATAAGCAATGCATTCAACATTAACGAATCTAGAATTAAAAAGGAAATCAAGCATATCGACCAGATTATAAATCCGAAAAGCGACAAATCCAAGAGATTTCTTGATTTAATTAAAAAGTGATAATTATGGATGGAGATGTAACTACAATTCATATTACACAGGCACTGTCCTCTTCAATGATTGTTGATTTGATAGAGAAATACCCCAACCTTGAAGAAATCACCTGCTCTACAAGTGTCTTTAAAAGAACATCCAAAAAATATATTGATGCGCTCAAACAGCTTGACATAAATGTCACAATAAAATATGAATGGGGGGCAAATTCAGAAAGCAACGGCATCGAGTTTTATGTTAAGAAATTATCCGATGAGGGGATGACTGCAAAACAGATTTCGCAGAAACTCAACATGAAACTTAGCCGTGTCTACTACCTGCTTAGAAAAAGCAAAGCCAAATTTGATAACCGGGTACGTAAACATGATCATTCAGAGATTAAACGTCTTAACGAGGAAGGTTTAACCGCCAAAGAAATTTCTGAAGAATTGGACATTCCACTTAGAAGCGTTTACTATGTTCTTAATGGGAAATAATTTTCATTAATTTTGAAAGCATTTTGATAAGAGGCAGGTTAAAAAACTATTTATAATTATTCTATATGATTTTTTGCTTGGAGATTCTCCATTAACTGGTTTTTTAAGGCAACACTTTTCAGAAACGATTTTTCAATTTTGTCTCCTCAATATTA
>CACZNW010000205.1 GCA_902782595.1 uncultured Methanobrevibacter sp.
GCAAAAAACCCTTCATATTCAGCAATAGGTACAGAAGTTTTTGAAAGTTCCCTAAGACCTTCCCGGGTAAGTCTTTGAACAGTCGGTTTTTTTATGAATGCCTCTGTGGATAATCCGGAATACATTTTAGCACCACCTCCAGTTGGAAGGACATGGTTTGTTCCGGATCCATAATCTCCTGCTGCAACAGGCGAATATGAACCTAAAAAGATTGAACCCGCATTTTTAATGTGTGATAATGTTTCATCATCGTCTTTTGTGGATATGATTAAATGTTCGGGAGCATATTCATTTGTAACATGAATAGCTTCATCAAATGTGTCTGTGATAATGATTTTTCCACTTTTTGATAGAGACTCCTCGATGATTTCACGTCTTGGGGCAATCTCGGTTAATTTTTTAACAAAATCATCAGTTTCACAGGCAAGGTCATACGAATCGGTTATTAAAAAGCATGATGCGTTTGGGTCATGTTCTGCCTGTGCTAAAATATCAGTTGCTAAAAATTCAGGATTTGCAGTTTCATCTGCTAAAATCAAAACTTCAGAAGGGCCTGCAGGGAATTCTATATCTACCTGACCATATACCAGTTTCTTTGCAGCAGTAACGAATATATTACCCGGACCTACAATTTTTTCTACTCGAGGTACGGATTCGGTTCCATAAGCAAGAGCCGCAATAGCCTGTGCACCTCCAACTTTATATATTTCATCAGCCCCCGCAATGTCAGCTGCAACAAGAATAGCATCCAGTATTTTGCCATCTTTTTGAGGCGGGGTTACACACACAACTTTTTCAACACCGGCAATCTTGGCAGGTATTACAGTCATCAATATTGATGAAGGATAAGCAGCACGGCCTCCAGGTATGTAACATCCGGCAGAATTGATTGGTCTTACAATCTGGCCTGCAGTGATTCCAGGGTTTACTTCCATTTCCCACTCCTTTGGTATCTGTTTTTTATGAAATCTTTCAATGTTATCTGCCGCATTTTTCAGGGCAGTTAGGAGTTCATCATCAATTGTTTCATAAGCCTGTGAAATTTCATCTTTTGATACTTTCAGATTTTCTATTAACACCCCGTCGAATTTTTCAGTATATTCACGCACAGCATTATCCTTTTTTACATGCACATTTTCTAAAATCTCAGATACAGTTCCCAAAACATTGTTTACATCCTGTTCTGACCTTTTAATTGTATCATTCAAATTGATTTCAGAGTATTTTAATACTTCCATTATTAACACTACCTTAAAATAGCTCCGGTATCCGCTGAGTGAACCAGTTTCTGATATATGGCCAGCCAACCTGAAACATTGCTTTCAGGGTGTTTGACATCATTTAACCTTGACTCAATTTCTTTATCTGACAGTTCCACATTAATGGATCTGTTTTCAATATCAATTTCTATTATATCCCCGTTTTGAATAGCTGCAATCGGGCCGTCTTCACGGGCTTCAGGTGACACATGACCTATACATGGCCCACGGGTTCCTCCTGAAAATCTGCCATCGGTTATAAGTCCCACATCTTTTATGTTCATTCCGGCAAGTGCTGAAGTAGGATTCAGCATTTCACGCATTCCCGGACCTCCTTTTGGACCTTCATATCTGATAACTACAATGTCTCCCTCTTCAATTTCATGGTCAAATATAGCTTTGGTGACATCCTCTTCAGAATCATAAACCTTCGCAGGTCCCCTGAGATGCATTAAATGGTCTGCTACCGCACCCTTTTTAACAACGCTACCATTAGGTGCCAAATTACCTTTAAGTATTGCGATTCCGCCATCCTCATGTACCGGATTGTCCAAAGTATGAATAACATCAGTGTTTTTGTTTTCAACATTCACCAGATTCTCACCGATTGTTTTACCGGTTACTGTTAACTGGTCTGTGTCGATTTTATCCCCAAGAGTTTTAAGTACGGCCTGAATTCCACCTGCCAAGTGCAGATCCATCATTGAATCATCTCCGGCTGGGGAAATCAATGCAATATGAGGAACGCTCCTTGAAATTTCATCAAACAATTGTAAATCAACACTTAAACCTTCAACTTCACTGGCCAATGCAGGTATATGGAGAGCAGTGTTCGATGAACCTCCAAGGGCCATGTCAACTGCAATCGCATTATTAAATGCCTGTTGAGTCAGAATATCAGATGGTTTAATATCCTCTTCAACAAGTTTGATAATCTGACGGCCTGATTCAAATGCGATATCATTATTTTCATCAGTTCTTGCATGAGTTGTAGCACATGTTGGAAGGGAGAGGCCTAAAGTTTCGGTTATGCATGCCATAGTATTTGCTGTAAACAACCCTGAACAGCTTCCGGCTCCAGGACATGCGCATTTTTCAAGTTCATAAACTTCTTCGTCTGTCATTTTACCGGCAGAATGAGCACCAACAGCTTCAAAAACTGTAATTAAATCAGCAGGCTTACCTTTATATTCACCTGATGCCATTGGTCCTCCGGTAACAACAATTGAAGGTACATTTACACGAGCTGCGCCCATAATCATTCCAGGAACTACCTTATCACAGCTCGGAATTAAAACAAGTCCATCAAAAGCGTGCCCCTTGGTCATACTTTCAACGGTAGCAGCAATGATTTCACGTGAAGGAAGGGAGTATTTCATACCTTCATGGTTCATACTGATACCATCACAAATTGCCATGGTATCAAATTCAAATGGAATACCTCCGGCGGCAATAATACCCTCCTTTACAAATTCGACAAGTTCTTTTAAGTGGATATGTCCGGGTACGATGTCTGTGAAACTATTAGCTATACCAATGAACGGTTTTTCAAAATCATCATCCTTTAAACCACATGCTCTTAGCAAAGATCTATGTGGAGCTCTTTGAATTCCTTTTTTAACATTATCACTTTTCATTTAATCACACATTAATCTATTATATAGATATATATCATTAATAATATTTGAAACTATATTATCAAAATTAATATTTAACATCAACTATAATATAATACATATGACACTGCTTGAAGATATGAAGATTTTAACAGATTCAGCACAGTATGATTTATGTGACTATGTTAGCCATAACAAGTCCTCGCAGGTTAATCTTCCGGGAATCTATGAAGCAACAGGTCATAATGGATGTAAGATTCCACTTTTTAAAACACTTCTAACAAACAAATGTAAAAATGACTGCAAGTACTGCATCAACCAATCCAAAAGAAATTTCACCAGACTTGAACTGTCACCGGAAGAGCTTGCAAAGGCATTTCTTGGATACTATAACAGAGGAATCGTCAATGGACTGTTTTTAAGTTCAGGAATTTCAGGTGATGTGGACTCTACAATGGAAAAACAAATAGAAACAATACGACTTTTAAGAAAAAAATATGGTTATGATGATTATATTCACTTAAAAATTGTGCCTGGTGCAAGTCGAGATTCAATTAAAAGAGCAATGGCGCTTGCAAATAGAGTCAGCATAAATATTGAAGCAGCTACGCCATCAGGACTTGCTGAGTTGTCATCCACTAAAGATTATAATAAGGATATACTGAAAAGATTATCCTGGATTAATAGATATCAGCATAAAAGTACAACCTATCCAAATTCTACTCATACCACACAACTCATTGTAGGTGCGAATGATGAAAGTGATAAGGAAATTCTCACTAGAATGGAAAAAATCTACAAAAAATCTGAATTGAAAAGAACATATTTTTCAGCATTCACTCCAGTTGAAGAAACTGAATTTTCTAAAAAAGAGGCATGTTCAACTGATAGAACTTCAAAATTATATAATGCAGACAGTCTAGTTAATGATTATCATTATGATGTAAAAGAGTTGGTATTTGACAATGATGATAATTTGCTTTTAACTCAAGATCCTAAAATTCTAGCTGCAGAAAATATGAATATATTCCCCGTAGAAATCAACTCTGCACCACTCATAGAACTGATACGAGTTCCGGGAATTGGTGTGAAATCTGCAAAACAAATTATTTATATTCGTAAAAAAACACCATTCTCCAATAAAGAACAGCTTCGAAAATTAGGGGTTGTAGTTGATAGAGCCGAACCTTATATTAAAATAAGTGGTGAGTATCAAACAACATTTGATTTTTAAAGTTAGTTGTATGATTAAATTGATTTTAAAGAAAAATTATAATAAATTTTTTACTGTTTAATCAATTAAAATAATAGAAAAATTTTTATAAAAAACGTATATTGTAAAATATACTAAGGAAAATTTCAAGTGTAAAAAGAATATTATTCATCATCAAATAATGCCCATATTTCAGGGTATTTTTTAGAAACGGCTTCATCAATTAAAATAGAAGCTTCTTTAGAAATACTAAATTCCGGTTCTGTTTTTCTCAAGTATCTAAATACTGCAGAAGACCTGGAAGACCATAAAGTAATTCTTGGATTTTTATCAACGATCTTTTTAACTTCTTCTACATGTTCTTTTTGGATTTTGATTTCCTGTGATGTTTGTACATCTTTTTGGCTATCTTTATCACTAGATAAGTCTTCGGATGACCTATCCTCCTTTTGAATTTCGATGTTTTCTTCAGCATCTGACTCCTCACTTTCAATTTCTTCTTCCTGTGGAGTTATATCCTCTTCAACATCAGTTTGTTCTTCATCGGAAGTTATGTCATCAATAACATCTTCAACAGTTTCTTCCTCACCATTCAACATGTCTTCAAGAGATTGAGGAGAGTTACTATCAAAATCTTCATTATAAAAATCAGGTATTAAAGAATCTAAACCCTTTCCAAGACCTTTCCTCGGCATTAGTCAGTCCCCCTTATCTTTTTAGAATCCCTATTTATTTTAGCCTTACCAGGAGAAATATTTGTTTTAGCATTGCTTAAATCAACATTTTCATCTCTTTGAATTATTTCTTTAGCTAATTTAAGGTAAGCTTTTGTCCCAGTACTGTCCGGATCGTAAACCAAACAAGGTTTTCCATAACTAGGAGCTTCAGCCAATCTGATATTTCTTGGAATAATAGTTTTAAACAATAAATCTGACTCGCTAAAGTAATTTTTAAGTTCTTTGTAAACATCTTTACTGAGCCTTGTTCTTTTATCAAATAGAGTGAGGAGAATTCCTTTAATTGGAGTGGGACTTCTAAGTCTTTTTTCAACTAATTTTATTGTATTAATCAAATCAGCTACACCTTCAAGGGCATAATACTCAGCTTGGATAGGTATTAAAACACTATCGGAAGCTACTAATGCATTGACTGTTATGACACCTAATGAAGGAGGTAAA
>CACZNW010000206.1 GCA_902782595.1 uncultured Methanobrevibacter sp.
CATTACTTCATGCATTTTCCATCAGTTATGTATGGTATTGTTATATTTTTAAAAGTTCACTTGATTAAAAACTACTTTTTATCATCAACTGTTAATTTAATCAACTCTTACTGCAAGTATTTGGATGTTAAATTTTTCCGACTTTATGAGAGTTTTGATTAATCTTTTGTTTTACTGGTTATTATCAGGATATCGTCAATGCCTGAAGCTATTGCTTCCTCCACAGGGTACTGGAGAGTAGACTTGTCATAATTTGGTAACATTTCCTTTGCTGGGATTTGGTTGCAGGTGGGAATCTGGTTTTGAAACCTGCTGCGGAATAACTGTTTTAATTATTAAAGTCAGATTTATCAGTCTCTCATAAATAAATCTCTTGTATATACCTTGTCCTTAACGTCACCGAGAATATCCGAATCATAGCGGTTTGCAATAATAATGTCACTTTCAGCCTTGAAACTGTCAAGGTCATTTATAACTTCTGATTCTAAAAATTCACTTCCGTCATCCAATGTCGGTTCATATATAATTATTTCAATTCCCTTTGCTTTTACATGTTTCATAACATCCTGTATGGCAGATGCACGGAAATTGTCACTGTTGCTTTTCATGGTAAGCCTGTAAACTCCAACGGTTTTTGGATTTCCTGAAAGAATCTGATTTGCAATAAACTCCTTGCGCACTGAATTGGAGTTAACGACAGCTTCTATCATGGTCTGAGGAACACCCTTGTAATTTGCAAGCAGCTGCTTTGTATCTTTGGGAAGGCAGTATCCTCCATACCCGAATGACGGATTGTTGTAGTGCGGACCGATGCGGGGATCCATGCACACACCGTCTATAATCATCTGTGTATCAAGGCCTTTACTCTGGGCATAGGTGTCAAGTTCGTTGAAGTAACTCACCCTTACCGCAAGGTAAGTATTTGCAAAAAGTTTTATGGCTTCGGATTCTGTTAAATGTGTCAGAAGTACTGGAATGTCCTGTTTGGATGAATTTAGTCTTTTTTCCTCTTCTCTTGCACCTTCCAGAAGAAGGTCTGCAAACATTTGGGCTTCTTTTCTTTGCTCATCATCACATCCCACAACTATGCGGCTTGGATGAAGGTTGTCATAAAGTGCCTTTGACTCTCTTAAAAATTCCGGTGAGAATATGATATTTCTGATGCCGTATTTTTCACGTATACTTTCTGTATATCCGACAGGTATTGTTGATTTGATAACCATGAGGACATCCGGATTGACCTTAAGTGTCCATTCAATTGCATCCTCGACAGCTGATGTGTCAAAAAAATGATTTTCCTCATCATAATTAGTTGGTGTGGCTATGATGACAAGTTCGGCACTTTTATATGCTTCTTCCTTGTCGGTGGTTGTGTGAAGATTCAGTTTTCTTTTTTCTTCACGGGTTTCCTTAAAGAACCTTTCTATTTCATCATCCTGAATGGGGCTTATGAACTGGTTTAGCATTTCTGCTTTTGATTGTGTTGTTGTAATGGCTGTAACATCATGATTTTGAGCTAGTAAAACAGCAAGTGAAAGACCTACGTATCCTACTCCGGCAACTGTAATTTTCATTTTTAAATTATCTCCTATTAATATGTCTTTTTAGGAAAATTTAGGGTATTGATGATTTTGTGTGTCTGTATTGGTGTCATTTCTATTTGATGACAGCTAAATTTTCCTTAAAATATTTATTTAAATAGTTTATATCTCTTATTTAAAAAACTTTGTGAAGATATCATTTTTAGTCATTGGTTTATATTAAATTTACTTTGAAATGTCTGGTTGAAATAATAGTAAACTGTATTAATGGGAATGGATAAAAATTTTATCAGACACTTTAGTGTCAGTTTAAATTTTGTATATTTCATACATTTTTTAAATCCAGTTAAATAGAGACTTATGAAATTATGTCTCTTAAATCTCTTGAAAACTATAAGTTTTTATTTACTTACTCATATATCAATTAGATTTTAAGGAGGTTACTCTCCTTAAATCTAATGTTAATTTTTACCTAAAATCTCTTTAATGACATACTTGTCATCATCATCAAATACTCTTAATAGATAAACAGTTGCAAAGTAAATAATTATTCCGACTGGTAGTGCTACCCACATATTTAAGTTTAAGAAATATAGTGCAATTCCTAATATTAATGATCCTAAAACTATTTTTACTATATCATAATATAATTTTTTATTTGGCCTGTGGCCTGTTTTATAAATCACATAACTCTGAACAATAACAATTAAAACATCACTTAACACGGTTGTTATTGCTGCTCCATCATATGATAAATATGGTATTAAAACTAGGTTTAAACAAACATTAAAGATTGCAGCCATCAAATAAATTTTAGTAACGGTCATTTCTTTATATGATGCATTTAATAAGGTGTTTCCAGCACCACTTATAAATAATAAACATGCTGTCCAAATTAAAATGGATAAAACAGATGATGCGGCATCATATTCATGACCATAAATTAAAGTAATTATATCTGCTGAATAAATCATTGTTGCAAAAGCTATGGGAATAATAATAAGCATTAAGTACTTAATTGATTTTTCATAGCTTATTAAAAGCATTCTTTCATCATTTTTATAGAATTTGCTCATCACTGGAAATATTACAGCGGTATAAATTCCATAAAACAGTGTTAAAACATTGATTAATTTATATGTGGCATTGTATATTCCTGTTGCATAAGTTCCAACCATATTTGTGAGCATTACAATATCAATTGAGTAGTAAATTGAAGATAAAATTCCAGTTACTGCAAAAGGTAATGACATTAGTGTTATTTTCTTACAAAAAGTCTTATCAAACTCAAATTTCGGTTTGCTGATATATTTTGTTAAAATATAATAAGTATAAATTAATCCAATAATATTGGCTGAAATGTATGAAACAGCAATTCCATAAATTCCAAAATCTGAAAATATTGTTATAAATATAAATATGAGCAATATGATATTTATCATACTGTTTGCTATTCCTTGATATTTGCCTTCTTCAAATGCTTGGAAAGATCCGTGCATTAATCCTAAATATGATTGAATAATCTTTTCTATTGCAAAAAGCAATGTAACAGTTATAGTTAACTCATTTGAGTTCATTAATATTAATATAATTAATATGATTATTAATGCAGTAGCTGAAAAAATACTCTTTAAAGGAATTGCATTACCAAGATATTTTGGGGCTGTTTTATTATCTGTTGCAATATGTCTAACAATATGTGTACTGATTCCCCAGTCTAATGTGATTCCTAAAATTCCAGTAAATGATATTGCAAATCCTAAAACTCCATAATCACTAACACCGAGGTAACGGGCAATAATTATGGTCCATATAAAACCGCAAACACTGGCTATTATTTGTGAAACAAGTAACCAGCTCATATTTTTAAATATCTTTTTCAGTTGACTCATACAATCCTCGTTAAATTATAAATATAATTTTTTAGTTAAATACATTAAATTTGATAATCAATAATTTTCTTATAATATTCAATAGTTTTATCTAATCCTTCATCTAACTTTATTTCAGGTTTCCAATCCATTCTCTTTGCAAGGGCAATATCGGGTTTTCTCTGTGTAGGATCATCATGAGGCAATGGGCAATTAATAATGTTTGAGGAAGAATTTGTTTTTTCAATTACTTTTTTAGCAAATTCCAAAATACTAAATTCTTCGGGATTGCCAAGGTTAACTGGTCCAGTAAAATCATCATCTGTACCCATCATTCTTATTAAACCTTCAACCATGTCATCAACATAACAAAAACTTCTGGTCTGGCTTCCATCACCATATATTGTGATGTTTTCATTTTTTAATGCTTCAATAATGAAATTTGTAACCACTCTTCCATCTTTTGGATCCATATAAGGACCATATGTGTTAAATATTCTTACAATTTTAACTTTGGTACCATATTCTCGATAGTAATTCATACAAATCGATTCACTACATCTTTTGCTTTCATCATAACAAGACCGGAATCCATTAGGATTAACATTCCCCCAATATGATTCTTTTTGAGGATGTTCTAATGGTTCACCATATACTTCACTAGTGCTTGTTTGTAAAAATTTGGCATCATTTTCTTTTGCCAATTCTAATAGATTAAAAACGCCATGAATGTTAGTTTTTATTGTTTGAAGGGGTGCCGCTTGATAATGGGGCGGGCTAGCAGGTGATGCAAGGTTATATATTTCATCAATTTTTTCATCAATTTTTTCATCAATTTTTAATGGATTTATGATGTCATGTTTTATTAATTTAAAGTTATCTGATTTTATGTTTTCTATGTTTTTTAATTTCCCTGTATGAAAATTATCAATGCAAATTATATTATTTTCTTCATTAAGTAATCTTTTGGTTAAGTTAGTACCAATAAAACCTGCTCCACCCGCTATTAATATTGTTTTCATAATTTTTTTCTCCTTTTTAGCAATCATCAACTCCAATCTGATAATATTTGAAGCCTAATTTGTTTAATTGTATTTTATCATATTGATTTCTACCATCAAATATTATTGGATTGTTTAACTCATTTTTTATTAATTCAAAATTAGGATTTCTAAATTCCTTCCACTCAGTAATTAAAATTAATGCATCACTATTTTTTAAAACATCAATTCTATTATCACAATAATCTATGCTATCTTTAAATATATTACGTGCTATTTTCATAGCTTTTGGATCGTATGCTTTTATTTTTGCTCCTTTTTCAAGCAATGAATTAATAATTGTAATCGAACTGGCTTCTCTCATATCATCTGTGTCCGGTTTAAATGAAAGTCCCCATATTCCAAATGTTAAATTAGTTAAATCTTGCCCAAAATGTTCAAATATTTTATTTGGGATATACATTTTTGCTTTGTCATTAATGGAGTTTACAGCTTCAAGGATTTCAGTAGGACTATTATGGGTTTTGCCAATATCAATTAATGCATTAACATCTTTTGGAAAACAACTTCCACCATATCCGCAGCCAGCATAAATAAAACTAAAACCAATTCGCTGATCAGTTCCGATACCTCTTCGCACTTCATTGATATCCACTCCGGTTTTATCACAAATCCCGGCTAATTCATTCATGAAAGATATTTTTGTGGCAAGCATTGCATTAGCGGCATATTTTGTCATTTCAGCACTATTAATATTCATAAAGACATAATTATAGGAATTACGTATAAATGGCTCATAAAGTTGCTCCATTATCTTGAAACTTTCTTCATTTTCAGCTCCTACAACAATGCGATCAGGTCTTAGGCAATCACTAACTGCACTGCCTTCTTTTAAAAATTCCGGGTTTGATATTAAATTGAATTTAAAAGTTTCATTCCTTTTATCCAATTCTTTTTGTATAATTTTCCCAATTTCAACACTGGTTCCAATGGGAACAGTTGACTTAGTAATGATATAACAATTATGGTTAATATATTCTCCAATACTTTTAGCAACATTAAAAACATATTCCAAATTGCAACTGCCATCTTCGTTCATTGGTGTTCCAACAGCAATAAAATACAAATCGCTATTTTCAATTGAAGTTTTTAAGTCAGTAGTAAAAATCAAATCGCCTTTTTTTTGATTAGATTTAACTAATTCTTCTAACTGAGGTTCATAAATATCAACAATATTGTTTTTGAGATTATTTATTTTTTCTTCAATTATGTCAACACAATAAACTTGATTTCCCATTTCCGCAAAACAGGTTCCTGTCACTAAACCAACATACCCAGTTCCAATCACTGTAATTTTCATTTTATTTTCCTTAATTCTTATTTTATATTAAATGAAGTGCAAATGCTCCTTAATATAGTTTATATTTAACAAATTTCATAGTTTCTTCATAAAATTATTTCATTAATGCTTAGATATTTTTTTATTAAGGAGATATTAGAATATAATAAAGTAAATTAATAAAATTTTGTATTATGAATTATTTAAAATTATTGGTTGTTTATAATGTATTTTATTGCCTTGTTTTTTTAAAAACATAGTTTTTATTCTTTACATAATAATAGTTATTTTTGGAAAATCGTTTAGTTAAATTTTAATCAAATAAGATATTAATTTTAAATTATTTGAATCAAAGGTTGAAGTAGATTATGATTCATCTTCGCATTTTTTTTATTCTCAACAATTAAGTATTTATTAAATAATTACTATACCATATATTAATTTATCTCCATATTTCTTTTTAATAAATGTGATATTTATGAGTTATAAGATTAGTGTTATTGTGCCGTGTTATAATGCAGAAGATACATTAGTGCGTTGTATTGAATCGTTAATAAATCAGAGTTTAGGATTTGAAAATATTGAACTTTTATTATATGATGATGCATCTAAAGATGGCACTCGAGAAATAATTTTAGATTATTCAAATAAATATGATAATATTATTCCTATTCTTGCGGATACAAATACTGGCCAGGGTATTGGTAGAAATAAATGTATGGAAATTGCATCTTCAGATTATTTCATGTTTTTAGACAGTGATGATGAATTCACTGAAAAGATGTGTGAAGTTCTTTTAAATGAAATGCTGGATTCGGGTGCCGATCTGGTAACTTGCAGTTATTTAAATCACCATGATTCTGAAACTAATGAAGCATTTAATAAATATCATGGAGGTACTGTTGAAGGAGATAAAATTATTTTTGAAGATAATGAAGTTTTTAATTTGATAAACTGGGTCGTTTGGCTATGTATATTTAAAAAAAGCATAATTGATGAATATAATTTGAGTTTTAGCAGTAATGCTGGGGAGGATATGCATTTCATTTTTCAATATTTGGTTCATATTAATAAATCTATTTATTTAAAAAATTTTTTTGGTGTTTTTAGATATACACAAGAAGATTCAATAAGTTATTCTTATACTTTAACTGATTTAGATGAATTTTTAGAGTTAACAGTTGATTCAATTAATATTTTTATAAATGAAGGCATTGATTATTCTTTTATTTTCCGACCTAATATTATTTTCATGATTTATCAGTTGTATGTTTCTAATGGTAATATATTAAATGATAAAGAGGGTACAATTAGTTTTTTACGTAAATTAAATTCTTTTGAAAAAAAATATAAGTTCAACTATAATTATCCTATTCTTATAAGGATAGTTAATGATTTGATTCTCCATGAAAAATACAATTTAGCTTATATTTATTTGTACATATATGAAAAGATTTATAAAAATGATTTTATAAGGCATGCATATAATAAAATTATGAAATAACTGATTTCAAATTTATTTAATAATTTTTATAATTTTTAATATTCCTTCTTCAAAAGAAACATTGGGTTTGAATCCAGTATCGTTTGTCAAATCACTAATATCTGCACAAAGATACATTACCTGATTTGGGTAATAATCAATTTTACCAAAA
>CACZNW010000207.1 GCA_902782595.1 uncultured Methanobrevibacter sp.
AAAAATTCAATATTAAATGAATTTAAAAACAAAACAAACAAAGATAAGACAAAATTATAATGCTATTGAATTAATGCGGTTCCTCTTTATTTTTATTGAGAGTTGTAAGAGTTGCCTTCTGGTTTTTCATTTTTGATATTATTAGTTCCCTTGAAATTTCAAGACCGGTTTTGTTTTCACTTAATTTATACTGCATTTTTTTAAGTTTCACGTTTCGAAAATCCGGTGATTCCAGACAATAGGTTAGCTGTCCACGGGGATTGATTGCAATTAATTTAATGTTATTTTCAGCCATTAAATCTAGTGCATCAAAGGTTACATAGCCTTTTCCTACAACGGTAATGTCGTTAATCATACTTGCTTTTATGGAATCAACAATTTCACCTTTTTCATGTATAACAATTTGATTGTCTTTTTTATGTATTGATTTGTTATATCCTTCAATTACCAGTTTCATATTAATACACCCTGAACAGGTCGTTTTTAAATTTGATTTTTCGTCCGCAGTACTCCTTTTTTGCATAGCAATTCTGACAAATCGGAATTATCAGCACACTGTCTTCATCTTTTATTATTTCAGAAATGTTTTTCACCAGTATTTCACGTTCACCATTGTCCATTTCACCTGCATATAATGAACTTTGAATTCTTCTAAGTCCAAAATGCTCAAAGGTATTTTCAATTTTTGCACGGTTAGTCTTAAACCTGCAATCTAAACTAGCTATGATGTACATAAATTAATTTATATTTCGCTTATTTAATAAACCAATAACCTTAAATAATATGTTTCAATGAAAGCAATTTTACAAAGTCAGAACAATTTTTTAAAGTCATTACAATTTAGTTAAACTTAAATAGAATAATTATAATACTATTTAGTAAATAATAATGGATTGCCGGCGGGTTTATTTAAATTAAGGAAAAACTGAATGATAATTGATACTCAACGAGGTGAAGAAATGGAATATATTCCACAAAAAAGAGACGAAATTATAAGAAGTGGGAGTAAATTGTATCGCACAGTATTTAAAGAGGAGAAACGAAATCAGATTAAAGAGCATAACGGTGAGGATATGGTCGGATTTCCATACATAATGCAAAATGCCGGAAACAGCATAGACTTGCAGTTAATCAGGGCAGGTAACCATAATGACAATGAGGGGGTGATTTAATGCCTTTCAAATGCAGGTGCATGGGCAATGGAAGCAAACATAATGGAGGAGTGAAGCTGATGAGCGGGGAATTTCATTATCACATGAATCTTATTAATCGCATCTATCCCCTTGGCCTTCACCGTGAATTATATGTGATTACAAATACCGATAAGGAACCTTTCAGTGATGTTAAACTTATTAAGCACAGAGTTTCAACAAAAGTTTTGCAACTGGAAAATGAACAGTTCATGATATGGATTTTAAAGGCAAATTAACCCAGAGAATTGATTAACATGTTAACCAAGGAAGAAATTAAAGAAAAGAAAAACTTCAAAGTTAATTTTGAAGAGTATAACAGAATATTGACTAAAGAACCAATAAGTCTTATTGACTATGAAGAATGGAGCATTTTTTACAAAAGTGTGGCGATTCACAAGAATTTAAATAATCTGTTTGAATCAAACACCTTTCTCTACCGGTTAGTAATGACAGATGACTATTCAAAACTGATTAAAGACAAAAACCAGCAGGATGCATTGGAAACTTAACAAGATTTTCATTTGACCACACTTCAACGATGCAGCTTAGAAGTGATGTAAGCAAGGTGTCATTTCCAGATACCATAACTGGTATAATAACATTTCCCTACTTTCATAATTGGGAGGATGTGAATGAGTGGATCGGTAAGGTTCCAGACTCCTCCAGCGTTTATATCATCAATCCCCATCTGCTTTTTTACGGTTTAGGAACGGTAGGTTTATTTCTGACTCCAAAATTCTACAATGGTTTCAATATTGAATTGTGCAATCGATTCATAATTACTTTAACCGGATATCCCCTGTTTTTGACCTTCACAATGGATGATTATGTTGATGAAATAAATCATACTGATCTTAGATTGTGTAGGGAAGATTTTGTAGAGGAAGTGTATTCGTTTAGTGATAATGATTATGGCTTATTGAAGATATTGAATTTCTGGAGGGATAACATGGAAGTTAAAATTCCATTAATTGATGAAATTTATAAAAAATAACCTTGTAGAAACCCTCTTTAAAATATTTGTATTGCCCTGTAAATATTATATAAAATATCTTTGAGTTTTGTTTCTTTATTTTGCAATGCTGTGCTCCTGCTATAATTTACTCCATTGAATCGTCTTTTTATAACATAAATTAC